>DAOVYP010000103.1 GCA_030635565.1 Spirochaeta sp.
ATTGAGATGAAATTCACCGATGAAGGCTCCATGGTACTGATTGTGCATGGACAGGATTCCGTCATTCCTGCAGAGATACAGTATCCCGTTACGTATCATGGGCGGTGCCGAAACACCGGGAATGGGCGCGAACTGATTCTCTCCGTTCTCCAATTTCATCACATAGAGGGTGCCGTCACTGAAAACATAAACGATACCGTGATCAATTACCACATCGGTATGCACCTGTACTTTTCTGTTCTCATCCAGAGACCGTTCCCAGATGACTTGACCGCTCTGGAGATTTACAGCAGTTACGGTTCCCCGACGCCCGGAAAAAACGGCGACGTTGCGGTTGATTACCGGGGCCTGACCAATGGGTTGTGAGGCTCCGGTGGCGACCGTCCGAATAATGGATTTCGCATCCGGATCGATATACAGGAGCGTGCCCCGCTGATCGGCAATGATAATCTGTTTATTCCATACTGCGGGAGTCATATGGGATCCGCCGGGGATACTCATCATTCCCTCAGTTTCCCCGTTATCCGGATTGAGAAACACAAGAGAGCTGTCTGATGGAAGAATGAGATGACCTCCCCAGTCAAGAATCCGCCTCCCGAACAGATCGCCCCTGTCACCGGTCAGTTCCTGCCGTACAAGAACACGTCCGTTGAAAATATTCACAATGACAAGTTCCGAATCACCAATCACGTAGACACGATTGCCTGCAATAACCGGTGTGGTGTTTTCACCGCCCCTGTTGCTCGTTTCCCGGGTCCAGATCAGTTTCCCGCTGCGGTTCACAGCATACAATGTACCGGAAGCGGTGGTGCCAACGACAATATCGCCGGAGGACACCAATGTACCGACAGCCGGATCATCAGGCAGCCGGGTTTCGGCGATGATGGGTTCAGGTTCAAGATTCACCCGGAGAGGTACCGATGCGGAACGGAGGGTGATGTCCCGTGAGAATACCGCAAATCCGGGTCTTTCAACCCTGATTGTCACCTCATCCCCGGGAATGCCTTCGAAATCGACCGACCCGGTTCCCAATCGCCGACCGTTGATATAGATAACCGCACTCCCCGGTTCGGCGATAACTCTGAAATCCACCATTTCCTGAACAGGTTCCGGAGAAGTTTTAACCACGGTTGCTTTCTCAGGTGCCGCAATCATAAGTTCGGAAATCTCTGCTTCTACCTCTGCCTCAACTTCCGGCTCCGGCTCCGATTCAAGTACAGGATCTTCAAAAACAAATTCTACAAAAGATTCAGTTCCCGCAATAATTTCTCTCTCCAAACGACGTCCGTCAGAAGTAACGGCTATGACGGAAACTGACATACCCTCGGCAAATACCTGTGAAACATTGCCGCGTCCGGCGGAGCGATTGTTGATATAGATTCGAGCATCTGCCGGTATCGTCCTGACGGTAAGCGGTACCAGGACAGGAATTGAACGGGTATCATCGGCCCCCGAATCTCCATCGGTACTGGAGTAAACAGCAACGGTCAGTAATTCAGGGGTTTCATCCTGAAGTACCGCGGCATTACCCGATCCGATGGGTTCAGGCTCAGGTACATCGATAAGGGCCGATCTGATTCTGGATTCAAGCAAATCCAGTTTCTCCCCATCAGCATCAGGATCACTGGTGTTCCAGACTACCAATTCCCGTTCAACCTCCACCAGGGCATCGCTTGTAATGAGGAGTTCCTCATCCGCCGTCACCAGGGGCATCAGGGAGCGGATTTCGATTAATTTCCCATCAATCCCCGCGGATACCCCCACTTCTGCCATGGATGGCGGAATAATCGCCACGGCACCCTCTGCAACGGCGATTGTTACCGAACCACTCTCATCAGCCCTGATAAGGAATTCGGTACCACGGACGGCACAGACCGCACCGGGGACGCTGACTTCAAAACCGTCTTTATCGGTGAGACGACGGATTTTGGCGATAATCGACCCTGCTCCCAGGGACCCGGATACTTTTTCGCTTTCTTCTCCAAGTTCGACGAATTCGATTTGATATGAGGAATCGGCCTGTATGCGAATCACTCCGAGATTTCCAAACTGCAGCTCGATGAAGCCGTCGGAACCTGTTTCCAACCGGTCTCCGACAGTAATGGAATCGCCGATTTCCGGGATACGTTCACCATCGGAATTAACGTGAAGGACTTCTCCAGTGAGAAAAGTCACAAGAGCATCGGCGGAGTCAGGTACCGGAACGATATCTGCTGTCTCCTGGACAGTAACGGCCTGAGTGGCTGCAGTTTTCTGTACACCCTTATCACCACATGAGGATATAAACAGAAGAATAACCGGAATCAAAATGAAACTTATGTATCTGCGATAACATGCCATATCATTGCCTCCGTCAAACAAATGTCCATTTTTCATTATATCACCCAATACCTGATGAATCGGTGTTTTCTCGAAATCCTTGACGCTTCTGAATTATTGTATATTCTGAAAAGAGAAACGATAAAAGCTCGGGGGTTGATACATGGCATCTATGCGTATCGGATTCATCTCTTTCCGTTTGGCGGGTACCGACGGGGTATCTCTCGAAACGGCCAAATGGGCAGCGGTTCTTGAACAGGTGGGATGTGAGTGCTATTTCATGGCCGGAGAACTGGATACAGCTCCGGAACGTTCTTTTTTAGAAGAAAAACTCCATTTTCAACACCCTGAAATCAAGGAAATCTACAGGGAAAGTTTCGGCAGCACAACGCGGTCCGCCGTTCTGACATCCAGGATCCATGAGATGAGACATTATCTTAAAGCCAGGATATACGAATTCATAAAGATTTTCGAAATTGATCTGATTGTCTCGCAGAATGCTCTCACCATACCGTTAAACATCCCGCTGGGTTTAGCTCTGACTGAAGTTATTGCGGAAACCGGAATGCCTGTAATAGCTCATCATCATGATTTTACCTGGGAGCGCAAGCGTTTTCTGCGTAACTGTGTCTGGGATTACATTAATATGTCTTTTCCCCCCCACCTTAACAACATCGAACATGTTGTGATTAATACTTCCGGCCAGAATCAGTTGGCATTAAGAACGGGAATCTCCTCAACACTGATACCGAACGTCATGAATTTTGAATTGGGACCTCCTCCACCGGACGAATACATCACCAACGTACGGTCCGATCTGGGAATCGCTGATGACGAGCTGTTTATCCTGCAGCCGACCCGGGTGGTACAGCGAAAGGGTATCGAGCATGCTATCGAACTGGTGGCCAGAATGGACCGGAAAGCCGTACTTGGAATTTCCCATGCATCAGGCGATGAAGGTTACGAATACCAGATGCGCGTCAAAGAATATGCCGATATGATGAAGATCCGGGCCCTGTTCGTCGATGACATCATCCAGGAAACCCGGGGAACCACCGAAGACGGACGGAAAATCTACACCCTTGAGGATATTTATCCTCATGCGGACCTTGTAACTTATCCATCCCTGATCGAGGGATTCGGAAATGCATTTCTGGAAACGATATGGTTCAGGAAACCCATTATGGTGAACAACTATTCCATCTATGCGACTGATATAAAACCGAAGGGATTCCGTGTCATAGAAATGGACAACTTCATCTCAAAAGAAACAATCAAAACCGCGAATAAAGTTCTGAACGACAGAAAACTGGCGAGAGAAATGGCTGATACGAATTATGCCCTCGGACTCAGATATTATTCCTACGGAGTGCTGAGGAATCAGCTAAAAGCCGTTTTGACCCGTCATTGGGGTGACCTCAAGCTGGAATCCGATACATGAAAATTGCACTCTTTCATTACCATCTCAAGCCGGGTGGAGTTACCGATGTCATCGTATACTCAGTCCGCGCTTTACTCTCCCATTTGAATCACCTTGATCAACTGGAAGAAATCCGTCTGGTGACAGGTGTTGAGGACGGCATCGAACGTGTACTTGAACGGATCAGGGAAGGATTCGAGCGGCGGGTTGGAGATATCATCCGTCTCGATGTCCTTGAAGAAATCGGATATGTTGAAAATGAACGGGAGCCGGATTCCGATCAGCTCGCAATGAGACTCATTGCACGCTATGACGAGGACACACTCTGGTGGGTACATAACTACCATCTTGGAAAGAATCCGGCATTTACCGCAGCATTGATGAAAATCGCCGGTTCCGGAACCCGGGACATGCTATTTCACATTCATGATTTTCCCGAATGCGGACGGTCTGACAACCTCGAACGACTGGACTCTGCTATTGATGAGCCGCCCTACCCCTCCGGACCGCGAATAAGATACGCCGTGATCAATGAAAGAGACAGGCGCATATTATCAGATGCCGGTTTGAGTGAATCCGTTTCATTACTCATGAATCCCGTACCCCTCTCACCGACAGCAGCTGCCGATCCCATCGGTATGAGAGAAGCCCTGGAAGAACTCTGTTTCGACGATAACCCGGGATACATTCCGGGCGCTCCCATACTTCTCTATCCGGTACGGGCCATCAGGCGGAAAAACATATTGGAAGCGGCCCTTCTGGTACGGCTTCTTGATGAACCTGCCAACCTTATCGTCACCCTGCCGGGGGTTTCCGAACAGGAAAAAGCCTACTCCGACCTGATATCCGCGGCATATAAAGAGGGACTTATTTCCGGTATATGGTGTCCGGAGGCGACAGGGGACGACAGACTGAATTACCCTCGGCTGGCCTCTTCCTGCGATGCGGTTATATCTACGTCGGTGCAGGAGGGATTCGGATATCTGTTTCTCAATGCCCTCCATTGGCAGAAACCCCTGCTTGCCAGGTATCTGGACATACTGGACGGTGTACTCGACCTCTTCGGCGATTATCCCAGGCGTTTCTGGGCGGATTTCCGCATCCCGGCAACTCCCGAACTGACCCGGAAAACACAGAACGCATATTTTGACAAAATCAGGAAAATTGAATCCTCTCTGCCGGATAAATCCGTGAAATCCATAAACTCCGCAGCATCAAAACTGACCGCCGGAGGTGGAATCGATGTGTCTTACCTCAAGGTGGAAGACCAGCTTGAAATCCTGATAAAAGCCCGTGACGATACCGGTTGGGTTGAAGAAACACGACTTCTCAACCGGGAACTGCTCGATTCGGCCGGACGCACGCTGAAAGCAAAGGCTCCCGGGATGGACAGTACTATCGAAGCTCATTTCGGAGAAGGAGCCTATATGAGGAGTTTCACCAGCATCATATCGAGTTTCGGCTCGAAAACACCGACGCCATCTCCCGTAAAAGTCAGGGAATCGGTAAGAAAAGCTTTCGGCCGCATCGATTATCTGCGTCTACTCTACAATGGCTGACGAGAACCGATATTCCTGCAGCTTCATCATTGATTGTTGAACAAATGACGGAAGAGACTGCCAATCCCACGTTTTCGACTTGCTATATCTTTGCCGGTGAAGGCAGCGATGTCTTCTTCCGAACCAACGATCAAGAGGACATCATCACTTGAGGGTCGATATTCAGGTTTGAAGAATTGGTACTCACCCTGACCACCCCTCCGAAAGGCTATGACATTGATACCTTTTGACCTCCTGATGTCGGTTTCGATGAGTGTATGTCCCACCTGGTCTCCGGGTACGCCAGTCTCGGCAAGCACCAGCCCGCCTGAGATAGACATATAGTTGAAGAGGAGATCGGATGCGAGAAGCGGTGTCACACGCCTGGCCGCTTCGATATTCGGAAAGACCACATGATCGGCACCGACGATAGAAAGAATTTCCCCGTGCTGGTCCGTTTCGGCTTTAACGATGATATTCGAAACACCGAGTTTACTAAGATATTGGGTCACAAGAATGGATGCTTCGATTTTATCTCCCAGGTCGATGACGACAGCGTCGATGTCAGCGGGGATAAGTCGCGTAACGATTTCCTCATTGATGACATTGGCAATATATGCAGCTGTGACGTCGTTCTTGAAATATTCGATGACATCAGGATCCTTGTCGATGAGGATAATCTCACAATCCAGTAGAATCAGTTCCTCCAGAATCCGTTTGCCGAATGTGCTGGCTCCGATAACGGCATACTGTTTCATCCTATCAATACCTCGCCTTTTGGATATTCTATAAGTGCTTCGACCCGGTCCCGGACCATGCGTATAACCAGAGAAAATAAACCGACCCTGCCGGCGAACATGGTAGCCGCTATCACCAGCTTACCCCCGGTGGACAGTGCCGCAGTGATTCCCATGGACAAACCCACGGTCCCAAGGGCCGAGACACATTCAAAAACGATTTCCGATGCTGTGAACCCGCTGGAGTGGGGAAGCTCGATGATGCCAAGGAAAAGGATGCTGATGAAAAGCAGCGATATCGCTTTGAGAAAAAACATGGCCGCACGACTGACATCCGCGGAACCGATTCGGCGACGAAGAAAGCGGATATCACCCCTGTCATTCACGCCTCTGAACAGAACGATAAAAAGGATAAAGGCCGTGGATACCTTGATACCACCGGCTGTTGATCCCGATCCCCCTCCTATCAGCATCAGCATCAGCGTCAGCCAGCGGGAAGTAATGGAGAGGGAGGCCTGGTCGACTGTGCTGAATCCGGCAGTCCTGGTAGTCACCGATTGAAACAAAGCCGCCATGAGTCGTTCGCCCCATGGTAAATCGGAAAATGTTCCGGTTGCATCAAGCAGCAGATATCCTGCAAACCCAACGGTAATGAATATGGGCACAGCCAGAAGCATCAGTCGTGTATGAAACAACAAAGGCCTTCTCCAGTCCCTGAATTTACGGCGGATATCCCAAATCACCATGAAGCCGATTCCACCGAAGATAATGAGACCCATCAAGGTAAAATTCACCAGCGGGTCGGAGCGGAATGGAACCAGTCCTTCGCTGAATAGGGAAAAACCTGCGTTACAGAATGCCGAAACCGAATGGAACAGACCTTCGAATACCGCCCCGACCGTACCGGCCCTGAAAAAACCGAAGATAAGCAGCGCGGCACCGATACTCTCCACCAGGAATGTGGTTCCCAGGATGGTTTTTACCATTTGCCTGGCTCGAGGCATCTGTACTGCGATAAAAGATTCACGTAACAGCTTGCTGTTTTTCAGAGAAATTCTGACTCGGGGCAGGACAAGATACAGCATCCCGAAGGTTACAATCCCCAGCCCGCCTGCCTGAATCAGAGCCAGAATGATCCACTGTCCGAGACGGCTCCAGAGAGAAGTGTCGACTGTAATCAGTCCGGTGACGCAGGTGGCCGAGACAGCCGTAAAAAACGCATACACCGGTGCGGCCCGGGATATGCCGCCTTCCCCGCCCCAGCTTACCGGAAGGCTCAGCA
>DAOVYP010000523.1 GCA_030635565.1 Spirochaeta sp.
ATTTCCAACAGTTTTTTTGAATCATATACATATGAAAACCCCGCGAATTATGATTATCCGCAGGATCTTCATTAATGCGGAAACGGAGGGAAATCAGTCCCAACCGTGCCGGTTACGAACCTCCACCATGGCGCCGAGAATGTCGTTCCAGGTTTTCTGTTCCATCATAACCTTGTTGGGGAACATACACCCATCCCAGCAGATATGCTTCATTGCTTTGGTCGGCATTCCGTTGTCATCATTGAGCCAGAATCCTGCATGGTAGGGAACATCGAGTTTGCCTTTCGGGTCTACAACCTGGCAGTGACGGCCTGTTTTATCATGTGAGCCCGAACCGAAAACCGTAGCGTCGTTCTGGGCAATGTGGAAATCGATGGTCCAGGGTCTCAGCATGTCCGTCAACTTCTTGTAGGCTGAGTCGAAATCTTCCTTGTTCCAGTCGAAGTCAGACCCCACAAGAGAATCATCCTCGGCGTTGTAGCCAAGCATATACAGCAGTGTATGAGCCATATCTGCCTGGAACCCCAGAGTTCTTGGCCGGCCGACCATCTCAAAAAGTTCAATCATGGGTTTCCAGCCGTGCATGCCGCCCCAGCAGATTTCACCTTCGGCAGCCAGGCGTTCTCCGTATCCTTCGGCAATATTACAGGCTTCGGTGAATGTGACGGCAGATTTCTTCTGATTGCCAATCGGATCCTTGCTCCAATCCGCGGTTCCACCGGCTGTATCGATGCGGATTACACCATAAGGCCGGACACCGAGATCGGCTAATTTTCTGCCGATGATGCAGGCTTTTTTCACCATGTCGAGAAATCGCTTTCTCTCATCTTCGCTTCCGAATGCCGGGCCTCCGGAAGGCGACCAGATAGGAGCCACCATGGATCCGATGACGAGGTTTTTGGAAGAAAACAGATCGGCCCAATTTCTCAGATCGTCATCGGACGAATCGATGTCAATGTGAGGTTTGGAAAGAAAGACATCCATCCCGTCGAATTTCTGACCGTCGACTTCCGCAGCAGCGGTGAGGTCTACCATAGTCTCAAGGGCGATGATGGGTTCAGAATTTTCGCCTTTCCCAACCAACCCGGGCCACCCGGCATTGTGCAGTTTCGGATACGTGTGTGCCATTATGTTTCTCCTCTTGTTCTATTGGTTTTACTGCGGCCACAGACCTGCCGTTATTCACTATTTAATTCCGACCGGGGTAACCGATCAGTTTTCTGAGATTCCGGATCATTTGCCTCCCGCACCCGTGTACGGCTTGATGAAGGGAATATTATCGACATTGATATCCGGACCGAAGAACTTGTATATCACCATATCTTCATTTCCGGTGTTCTCTATTAAAATTCCCCCAACGGCCCTCTCGTGGGTCACCAGGAGTTCATCCCGAGCGGCTTTCAGGGTCACTTTCTGACCTTCCATCTCGAAACCGTCCACCATTCCTTTTCCTCTCCAAAGGAAGAAACCATGGACACCGGCAGCTTTACTTTCGAAAACTTTTCCCGGGGCGATGGTGATGCGGGTTCCGCTGAATTTCGTCGTGTTGTACCAGACCCACTCCTCCCGGGCACCATACCGGGCAGTTTCATCGATAAGGGTGGGTTTCAGGCGATGATTTTCATAGAACCACGGATCGCCGTTTGCCTCCCAATCCACCTGATTGAGTACCGACATCTCATCGCCGTCTTTTTTCCGCTCGTCGTCAGAAACGTGGTGGGCCAGCAGTTCTTTACCTATGTTCAGGCCTTCGAGTTCGGCCTGCATTACCGCCATTACGTCTGACGATTCCTGGAGTTCCAGGGTAAGGGCAGTACCGGGAGCATGGAGAAGGCCGGCGGGCAGGTGAAACCCTTCGCCAGGAATGTTCGCATAGGCCCTGGAATGCTTGAGGATGGAATCCCCCTTCCAGTTCTTGAGGTAGGGAAGGAAAATATCATATTGAAGGCCCTGGTCGACGATGTATGGATGTACGCCGAAGAATGTCTCCGGATGGGGCCCAGGATCGACGTCCAGGAAATGGTAGGCTTCCTCCTTGGAATTCATCCCAACCTTTTTTGCATGCTCGGAGCGCTGGTGCATGTGGTAGAAAATACGGGTTTTAAAATCGTATATTTTC
>DAOVYP010000469.1 GCA_030635565.1 Spirochaeta sp.
GCTTCACACCGATATACACAATATTATGGCTGTCCATGGCTTCGGGATCGACATAACCGGCAATCTTGAGGATACCTTCATCCTCGAGTTTTCGAACCCGGGCTTTGACGGTATTTTCCGACACACCCAGATCCACTGCAATCTTCTTATAGGACTTCCGCCCCTCCTGCAGGTGACCGATAATCCTCATATTCAGCGGATCCAGGCGAAGCATATTCTACCCCCTTTTTATCCGTTCTTTCGTGCGAACTCGGCCATGAAGGATGTGAGGCGCTTCAAGCCTTTCATGGTCATGGCATTGTAGAGGGAGGCACGGCAGCCGCCGACGCTCCGGTGTCCTTTGAGGCCGATCATGCCTTCGGCGCTCGCTTCCTTGATGAACCTGGCTTCCAAATCTTCATCGGCCAGACGCCAGACCACATTCATGTCCGAACGGGCCGAGGTTTCCACGGGACAGCGATAAAAACCTCCGGATCCATCGATAGTCTGGTAAAGTGCTGCGGCCTGGGCTTCGTTTTCTTTCGCAACCGCGGCAGCACCGCCCCGGGTCTTCACGCCCTCGAGAACCAGCCTGATGCCCCAGATTGGGAAGACAGGGGGGGTGTTGTAGAGGGAGTTTGCCTTGGCATGAACGCTGTAGTTCAGGTAAGAGCCGAGGGAATCGGAAGAGCGCTCCAGCAGATCGTCCCGGATGATGACGGTGGTGACACCCGACGGCCCCAGGTTCTTCTGGGCGCCGGCATAGATGACGCCGAACTTGCTCACATCAACCGGGCGGCTGAGGATATCGCTGGACATGTCGGCCACCAGCGGAACATCCCCGGAGTCCGGGAAGGTTTTCCACTGGATTCCGCCGATTGTCTCGTTGCTGGTGATATGAAGATAGGATGATCCTGCCGTCGGCTTAATTGCGGATGGATCCGGAAGGCTCATGAATTTATCAATTGAACCGTCGTAGGCGATGTTCACCGAGCCGACTTTTTTCGCCTCGCCGATGGCCTTGATGGCCCAGGCACCGGTGCTGATATAATCGGCGCTCCCGCCGGGCAGCAGCAGATTCATGGGCAGCATGGAGAACTGCAGAGTGGCACCGCCGCCGATGAACAGCACCGAATAACCTTCGGGTATCCCCATCAGTTCCCTGATGAGAGAGATGGTATCCTGATGGACTTTATCGTAAACGGGTCCGCGATGGCTGACTTCCACCAGGGAAAGGCCGGTGCCCTGGAAATCAACCATATCATTGGCAAGGGACTCGAGAACCTCTACGGGTATCATGGACGGACCGGCTGAAAAATTAACGGGACGGCTCATGGAATATACTCCTGTAAATGAAATTCGGATTCATTGTGCCCGCCATTCACGAATCGCATCAATAGCGGGGTTTACAATATTCTTTGAGACTAGCACGATTCCTGGAATTGTCAAGTTAGTCAGGATTATTTGATGATTTCATCACTGACCTCTGGCGAGTTTTCGGATAAACTTATGACATGAGCCTTTACGATCTGCTCTGGCCCCACGGACCGGCCGTCGCGGTACTCATCGGCGGCGGCGGGAAAACCTCTCTCATGGCCCGAATCGCCGGGGAGGCTTCCCGACGGGGGCTCCCGCTGCTTCTGAGCACCACGACCAGGCTGCAGCGGCCCTGTCCGATATCGGCGGCCTCTCTGCATGTCGGCTCCCGCCCGCCGAACCTGTACCGACCCGGCAATTCCTCACAGGACAATTCCTCGCTCAACAATTTCTCACCCGGCGATTCCTTACCCGGCGATTCAACCCGGGTCCGGCCGGTGCTCTGGGTCGACACCGTGTGTGCGGACGGCTCCAAGTGGAGCGGGCCGCCTCTGCAGACGCTGGAATCCTTTCTGATAGAGAGTCAGCGAGCCGGTGAGCTGCCGGCCGTTCTCATAGAAGCAGACGGCTCAGCCGGCCGGCCGGTAAAAGCCTCCGGACCCGATGAGCCGGTGATTCCCTGCTGCGTTGATACCATCGCCGTGATAATAGGGCTCTCAGCCCTCGGCCGGCCGGTCGGCAAAAAGACGGTTCACCGCCTGGAGCCCTTTCTCCGGGCGACAAAGGCCTCCCCGGAAGACATCATCACCCCGGAACTTCTGATACGTCTCATCGCCCATCCGGAAGGCAGTTTTAAAGGCGCCCGGACCGGAATGCGGCGGCTGCTCATTCTCAATCAGGCCGATACCGGCGAAGATGTGCGTCAAGCGGTACGTATCGCCGAGTCGATCATATCCGGGGATTCGGCCGGCAGCGGAAAAATTGAAACCGTCGCCGTCACCTCCCTTCACAACAATATACCAATCAGGGGTATTATTAGCATATGAGTAATGATTCAGGCGTATTCTCGGAAGCTCACAGACTCGAAAGCCGGGGAGAGGCATTCGCCCTGGCATTCATTATCGAATCCCGGGGCTCCACTCCCAGGGAATCAGGCCGGATGCTCATCCGGGTCGGCGGAACC
>DAOVYP010000162.1 GCA_030635565.1 Spirochaeta sp.
AAACATCCCGGAGACGGGAGGTGAATGCCAGGACTCTGGAACGATTCGGCCGGCTCTGGGTACGGAATCTGGCGGCAAATGCCGCAGTACTGCCCTCGGCACTGTCTCTGGCACCCTGGCAAAACCGGTTCACCGACATCCCGGCCCTGATATTGGCCGGCGGCCCCTCTCTGGAGTTGGTCCTGCCGGTATTGAAAGAATTGGCTCAACGGTATCTCATAA
This sequence comes from Spirochaeta sp., assembly GCA_030635565.1. Classification (GTDB taxonomy): domain Bacteria; phylum Spirochaetota; class Spirochaetia; order DSM-2461; family DSM-2461; genus UBA2779. The sequence goes on from DAOVYP010000162.1 coordinate 223, forward strand.
TCGTCGTCGATACCGCCGTTTCCGCAGTTCTCAGCACAGGTGTCCATCCGGATATCATTGCTGCTGTTGACCCGCAGTACTGGAATTCCAGGCATCTCGACCGCTGCGGAGTGGAAACCGGTAAAACACTCATCCTCGCTGAATCGGCCACACATCCGGCCGTATTCCGTACATTGAACGGGCGTCCCTGGCTCACCAGGACACGGTTTCCTCTGGGGACTCTGCTTGAGGATGCGGCAGGGATCAAGGGTGAATTGAAAGCCGGAGGATCAGTGGCCACCGCAGCCTGGGATCTGGCCCGTTATCTGGGGTGTAAAACCCTGACCATAGCGGGTCTGGACCTGGGTTTTCCCGGCGGCCGGACCCATTACTCCGGCAGTCTTTCGAGGGAACGTCCCCTTTTCTATTCCCATCGCTTATCACCGGCGGAGACGTTGTTCTTTCATGCATTGAGAGATGCATCTCCACGATACGTTGAATCATCCGACGGTGGCAGAGTTCTCACGGATATGCGGATGGACATTTATGCCGCCTGGTTTACCGAAAGTGTTACGGGACTGTCAAAGCGCAACCCCGGAGTTGTCGGTGGCAATGGTCGCAGGATTCCAGGCATGACGATTGCCGATGTGGCCGATATGATGAAAATGCCTCAGTGCCGAACTGCTATTGATGCTCTGCTGGACAAGGTACGGAATACGCCGTCAGATCCGGATGTTCCGGCTGAAATAAACAACGCCGTTGCAGGAATTCTGACAGCTCTGAAAGACCTTGAGAATCTGGCCGGACGAGGGGCCGACCTCGCGATTCAGGCCCGAAGGGCATTGGAACATGGAGAAGATACTGCAGTATTTCTGCAGTCCATGGAAGACATAGACAACGACATTCTGGCAGGGGAAGGAAGGGATGTCATATCTTTCCTGATCCAACCGATCATTCTTGAGCTCAGTTCCGGATCGCCTGGAGAGGATATCAATCCTCTGGACATATCACGACGGCTTTACGGGGAAATTGCCGGCTCGGCTGTGTATCATCAGCGATATCTGAAGCGGGTTTCATCTCAGACTGAGTAACGAGTCGCCAGGGGCGAATCCGGGTCCAGCGCTCAGCCCTGGAATATTGACCTTTCATCTTTCCCGATTACAGTTTTTTAGAATCAAGCTAAACGCTTTTCGGGTCGATAATCTGAAAGAACCGGCAATATGCCACGACACCCGCGGAGTATCGACGTCCAGATCCGCGGGTTTTTTTATCCTTTTTCTGAACCGGACCGAATTCATCATCTGCTACGCATACAGTTCTTGATATACTATTCCCATGCCGGCCCGAAAAATAATCATCCGTCCTGTCACGAATCGAAAGCTGCTGAAAATGTTCATCAGATATCCATACCGTTTATACAGAAACGACCCGTTGTGGGCTCCTCAGATACGGATTCTGGAAAAACTCGATTATACAAGGAAGGCAAATCCGGTTCTGTCACGTTCACCTCATCAGTTGTATCTGGCTGAAACCGATGACGGCAGGATCGTCGGACGGATATTAGCCTACGCCGATCCCCGTCATAACAGGCATCATGGCACCAGACTGGGGTTTTTCGGTGCCTTCGAGGCCGAGGGACCGGATGCCGCATCGTTCTTGTATCAGTCGGCAGAAAAATGGATATGCCGGCAGAACCTGGACGGAATTCTGGGACCAATCGATCCTGTAGCCGAGTGCTGGGGGTTTGTCATCGAAGGTTTCGATCATCCACCGGTGTTTCTCTCACCGCACAATCCGCCGCAATACGGAAACTGGGCCGTAGAATCAGGATACAAAAAGGCAAGGGATTTACTCGTATATGATGTGGATACCGGTGGGGATTATTCTCTTCCCGAACGTTATCGTAAGTTCGAGGAGCTGTTGAAGATTCGGCGACCGGCCCTGAGGGTCCGGCCCATGAGTATACAAAAACTGAAAGATGATGCCCGTATTCTGCTTCAATTACTCAATGACAGCATAGATGGAAACTGGGGATTCACGCCAATTGGTGATGATGAGCTGCACAGCATCATCGAAAAACTGCGCTTGATCGCGGATCCCGATGCCATCTGGTTCGTAGAAGATGAGGGAAAACCGGTTGGATGCGCCCTGGGTTTTCCCGATCTCAACGTGGTACTTCGATCCATCAAAGGGCGCTTACTGCCTTTCGGATGGATACGGCTCCTCAGAGCCCGGCACAGCATCGGAGACTATCGTCTCTGGGGCCTGGCCGTGCTCCCTGAATACCAGGGTCAGGGTCTTGATGTCCTGCTGTATATCCACCTCTACCGGGCTCTGCAGCCCCGGGGAATCAGACTGGAAGCGAATTATGTTCTTGAAGATAATCCCCACATCGTCAATGCCCTTGAGAAGTTGGGAATGAAGAGGATCAAACGATACAGGGTGTATGAAAAAAGCCTTGGATGAGCAGGAAACAGGCCTGGCCCGAATCCCTTCGTCATGGAATTGAAATGGAAGGTCTTAACCTGTGACTTCAATCCTGAAAATGCGCTTCTTTCCGGCCTTCAGCATCACTTCGCCGTCAGTAGTTTCATCGGTACCTATGACGGCATCCACATCATCAATCTTATTGTCGTTTACTCTGGCACCGCCCTGCTGAACCAGGCGCCGCGCCTCGCTCTTTGATGAACAGAGACTGGTCCGGGAGAACAGGTCGAGAATGTTGATACCGGTCTCGAATTCACCTTTCGGAATGGATGTAAAAGGAATCCCCGATTTGTCACCGCCACCGGCGAAAGCGGCTTTAGCCGCTTCACGGGATTTCAAGGCCTCTTCTTCACCATGCAGAAGACAGGTAACCTCGTAAGCCAGGCGTTCCTTTGATGCATTGATGCCGGAACCTTCGGCTGCGCCCAACTCACGGCATTCATCCACGGAAAGAAATGTAAAAGTGAGAAAAAATCGCTCCACATCCGCATCGGGAACGTTTCGCCAGTACTGATAGAAGTCGTATACCGAAGTGAGGGTCGGATCAAGGTAAAGAGCGCCCTTTTCGGTCTTGCCCATCTTCTTTCCGTCGGAACGGGTAATAAGAGGGAATGTCAGGCCGTATGTTTCCGCACCTTCCACCCGTCGGATAAGCTCCATACCGGCGACGATGTTTCCCCACTGGTCGTCCCCGCCGATCTGCAGGATGCAGTTCTCACGGCGGTAAAGCTCCAGGAAATCATATGACTGGAGCAGCTGATAGTTGAATTCAATAAACGATAACCCATTCTCCAATCTCTGTTTATAGGCTTCGAAGGTGAGCATTCGGTTCACGCTGAAGTGCCGGCCGATATCCCTGAGGAAATCAATGTAATTCAGAGGAGCCAGCCAGTCGGCATTGTTCACAAGGATAGCATCGGTACTGTCGAAATCGATCAGTTTGGCGATCTGGGGCTTCTGGCCGGCAATATTCTCGTCAATCTGATCGTAGCTGATCATCTGACGCAGCTCTGTCCTGCCGGAGGGATCCCCAATACGTGCCGTACCGCCGCCCATGAGTATAATGGGCTGATGTCCCGCCTTTTGAAGGTGGGCCGAGGCATATATGGGTACGAGATGGCCGATATGGAGAGATGGACCCGTGGGATCCAGCCCGATGTAGAATTTCCGGGAACCTTCGGCCAGTTTTGCCCTCAGTCCCGCTTCATCGGTACACTGTTTGAAAAAACCCCGTTCTTTGAGTACATCCAATGCGTCGCTCATTATCTTTCGCCTCATTCTCAGGTTGTGGCGCCCATTCTAGCCCGATTTTCTTAAAGTGGAAAAGCTCCCGGGCTGAATGGAATCAGTTCGCCGACTGTTGTCACCTGGTTAAGCTCGCAGAGGGCCGCTCCAGCGAAAATTGAAAAATAAACGGAAATATCCATGTATTGTGCTAATATTTAGACTACATTATTAATCCTGAGTTTGGCTTTTACCAACTGAAGAATTAAAATGTGGCAATATCTGCGACTTGAGGGACATTACATGTCAACCGGAAAAATGAAAGAGCTGACCTTACTCACGGTTCTCATCATAATTATCAGCAGCTGTGGTAATTTCGCCCTGTTTGAAGAGTTGGGATTGGAGAACCTCGATGGTGGAATTACTCTTGCACCGGCATCCGCTACAATTGCTGTCAATAATACCCTGACGTTTACGGCTTCAGGTGGAACGTCGCCATACGTGTTTTCCATCAGCTCAGGCTCTGGAACAATCGATCCTGACACAGGTTTTTACACGGCCCCTCCAGGATCCGGAACGGACGTAGTCACCGTTACCGATCTCGATGGTATATCAGACAGTGTTGGTGTATTGGTTTTCACTCCCGGAATTCTCGGGATCAGTCCCTCGGCGATTACCCTGGGTACCAACGCCGGCCTGACTTTCTCGGCAATAGGGGGTATCAGCCCATATAATTTCACTATTGTCACAGGCCCGGGTTCCATTAATCCGGCGACCGGTCTCTTCAATGCCGGTACTACCCCCGGTTTGACGACGGTTCGAGTTACAGACTCCGACACGCCGGCGAACACGACAGATGCCTCAGTCACGATTACCGCGGATTCTCTGTCCATAATTCCCCCGGCTATCACTCTTTCTACCAATGACGTCTACTTCTTTGTGTCCCTGGGAGGTACGCCGCCCTACACATACGCCATCACATCTGGCGGTGGAAGCATCGACGGCGGCACCGGAGAATTTCATGCTCCCGGCACAGCGGATATAACCGATGTAAAAGTGACTGACGCTGCCATGGCAACAGATTCTTCGTCCGTCACGACAATGGAAGGACTTGTGATTGTCCCGCAAACAGTCTCGATTCCTGCCAACAACAATGTTGCCTTTTCGGCCAGCGGCGGATCCGGCCCTTATACATTCACAATGGAATCAGGCGCGGGTTCGGTTACATCCGATGGATTTTATACGGCACCGGGTGGACTCGGAACTGCTGAAATAAGGGTTACGGACAACATCGGCAGCTCGAGAATTGCTACGATTACCATCACGGCACCTCAACCGTTGAATATCAGCCCCTCATCGTTCATTATTCTCACCGGCGGCAACTTTCTTTTTTCCGCATACGGAGGGACAGCTCCGTATAACTTCGCCCGAATTTCTGGAAATGGTTCGATTTCAGCCGCCGGCAGCTATACGGCGTCAGGAATCCCGGGAATCGATGTGCTTCGTGTCACCGATTTCCTCGGGCTTACCGCCGATGCGGTGGTAACGATTGTCAGCATCGGGCCTCTTGCCATATTACCAACCAGTATCACCGTTGAGCAGAACGATGATTTCACCTTCACCTCATCAGGCGGTACGCCTCAGTACAGCTATTCTGTCATTTCCGGATTCGGATTTATTAACAGTACAACCGGGGAGTACACCGCGCCGACTGCGCTGGGTACCGAAACCATCAGAGTCATGGATGCGGCCCTTAACACCAAGGATGCGACGGTCTATGTCGCTCCGGCCGCAGCTACCAACCTCGTGGTGGATGGAACGGTCCCGGGACCGCAGGATATTCAGCTGAACTGGACGGATAATGCAACGGGAGAGAATGGATTCAGCATTGAGCGGAAATTAAGTGGTGGCT
>DAOVYP010000466.1 GCA_030635565.1 Spirochaeta sp.
ACCTACGGCGGACACGCCCTGGCCTGCGCTGCGGGGATCGCCAATATCGAGGTGTACAAGAACGACGGCCTCATCGACAACTCCCGGAATCTCGGAGAGCATTTCTCCAGAAAACTTGAGGAAGTCAAAGACAAGCATGCTTCAGTCGGCGACGTACGGAACATCGGCCTCTGGGGCTGCATCGAGCTCACCTCCGACAAGAAAACCCATGCACCTCTGGCAGGATTCGCCGACTCGGAAAGAAATGTCTCCGGCGAGCTTCTCAAGAGGATGGCCGAAATGGGTCTCACCACGTTCGCGAAGTGGGATTTCATCTTCATGGCTCCACCGCTCTGCATCGACAAGAATCAGCTTGATGAATCGGTGGCCATAATCGACAAGGCCCTGGATTACACGGATTCGCTTCTTTAGAAGGCGGAGGGGAATACAAGTTTCGTCCGTTGCGGCGGATAGAACCTATAAATTTGATCGATTAATACGATCGAAACAGAAGGAAGAAAAATTATGAGTTCAGATCCCAAGACTTACATCAGCGACATGGTTGCCCGCGCCCGGGTGGCCCAGAAGAAGATCGAGTTCGCCGATCAGAAAAGCATCGACGATATCGTCGCCCGGATTGCCCGGGCGGGAACCACCGAAGCCTTCGCGAAGAAGATTGCCGAACTGGCGGTCGAGGAATCCCGGATGGGCCGGGTGGACAGCAAGATCGGCAAGATGATGGTGAAGGTGAAGGGCGTGTTCCGCGACCTGAAAGACGCCAAAACCGTGGGCATCATCGAGCGGGACGAGAAGAAGGGCCTGGTGAAGATCGCCAAGCCCATCGGCGTCATCGGTGGTCTGATTCCCGTCACCAACTGCGAAGCCACCCCCTTCGGCAAGGCCATCAGTGCCATCAAGACCCGTAACGCCATCATCATGGCCCCCCATCCCCGGGCGGTAAAAACCGGCAAGCTGGCCGTCGACCGGATGCGCATGGTCCTCAAGCGCCACGGCTGGCCCGAAAACCTGGTCCAGACCATCGAAGAAGTTTCGGTTGAAACCTCTGGTGAGCTGATGGCCCAGTGCGACCTGATTCTGGCCACCGGCGGCACCCCGATGGTGAAGGCCGCCTACTCCAGCGGCAAACCCGCCCTGGGCGTGGGCGCCGGAAACGCAGTTACTATCGTGGATGTCACGGCGAATACCGATGAAGTGGCCGACAAAATCATGCGGTCGAATACATTCGATCATGCCACCAGCTGCTCCACCGAGAACTCCTGCCTGGTTCCCGAATCCATGGCCGATCAGATGAAGGCCAGTTTCGAGAAGGCCGGCGCCTATCTGGTTCCCGCTTCCGAGAAACCCCTGCTCCAGAAGGCCCTCTGGCCCGACGGTGTGCATCTGAACAAGGACATCGTGGCCCAGCATCCCAAAAGAATCGCCGAGATTGCCGGTATCAATCTGCCCGAGGGAAAAACCTTCTTCGTGGTTGAAGAAACCGGCATCGGCAAAGGTTATCCCTTCACCGGAGAGAAACTATCGGTCTGTCTGGCCATGTATACCTACAAGGACTTTGACGAGGCCATCGACATGGTGAACCGGATCACCGACTTTTCGGGCCCAGGACATTCCTGCGGTATCCATACCACCGACGAAGCCAAGGTCATCAAGCTGGGCGAGCAGGTGAAGGTCTCCCGCATCATGGTGAACCAGCCCCAGGCCCTGGCCAACTCCGGTGCCTGGACCAACGGCATGCCCATGTCCCTCACCCTGGGCTGCGGTTCCTGGGGAAACAACAGTGTCAGTGAGAATGTCGGCTACAAGCATCTGATGAACACCACCTGGGTGTCCTGGCCGATTCCCAGTACCGAACCGACTCTGGAAGAACTCTTCAGTAAAGAGATTCTTGACGAGAACTGGGACTAATGAAAGGTATCATACCCCAGGGCAGAGCCCTGGACCCGGAGTCGCCGCTGGCGACTCCCTTCCGCGGCAAGCCGCGGGGTATGAAACCTTGCTTTCCCTGCACTCCCTCGGATCAAGGGTCGTACCGGAGGCGAGAGCCGAGGAACGATCCCGACAGAATGAACAAGTTCATTCCTCTCGAATTTAGGGTCGTACCGCAGCGCAGCGAGGAACGATCCCGGCGTTCGTTTGGGAATCAATTTCATCATTGTAGACGAGAGGCTTCGGCCTCTTGTCCGCATGAAAAGATCGGACAATAAAGGGAGATAGTCAGATGACGGATAACAAAACACCTGCAATGAATCAGCTGGAGTCCAAACTGGATGAGGCCCTGGAAGGCGGTGGAATCCAACGTATCGAGAAGCAGCACAATCAGGGCAAGCTTTCAGCCCGGGAACGCATCGATGCGTTGGTGGACTCAGGCTCTTTTGAGGAATTCGACATGTTCCGCCTCAATCCGAGCCATGATTTCGATATGGAGAAAAAACACTACCTCGGTGACGGTGTGGTGACCGGCAGCGCCAGGATCGACGGCCGCCCGGTTTATCTCTACGCCC
>DAOVYP010000211.1 GCA_030635565.1 Spirochaeta sp.
AACCATGTGCGTGGTCTCTTTCTTCCCTTCCCTATTCCTTTACCGGAGTCGTACCACAGGGCAGTGCCCGAGGAACAATCCCGATAAATCTGTTAAAGAACTTTAAGGACGGCATCCAGGTACCGGCCTTGGCCGCACTTCGTGTGACTGACTTAAAATGTCTATAGTTTGAAGTGCTCGATGAAAGTACGTCATGCCCCGGAAAAAGTCAATACGCCAGGGTGAAAATCTAATTGGATATGAATTTCTTGTGGGTATCGGTTTTCAGATAATAACGGAAATAGTCGGCAAATGAGATGAGTGAAGCCATCGCAGCTACAACAAAAAGAAGGGCAATTATCTTCTCGGCCATCAGCAGCCATTTCAGATCCGGAGTCCAGGCCCTGAGTGTGAGTGCAAAGAGTCCACCGAAACCGCTGACGAAGTAAAGGAATGATTTGAGCTTACCACCCTTGTTTGCCGCCAGGGCCACACCCTCCCGGGCCAGCAGCATACGTATGAACATGATGGCAAGCTCACGCCATAGAATTATCATCAGAGTCCAGATCGGCATCAGGCCGGAGCCGATGAAACAGGCAAAATATGTCACCCTCAGAAAGACATCTGAAAAGGGATCCATCAGCTTGCCTACATCGCTCACCTGCCCCCTGCTCCTGGCGAAATGACCGTCAAGGATGTCGGTAATTTCACTGAGAATGAACAGTATCCACAATAAAACCGTGCCGAAGCGAGGAGAAAAACCTAGATGGACAAGCAGATACCAGGCGAGAAAAACCAGAGGTGCGGAGAATAACCTGCTGATCGTCAGTTTATTGGGCAGGGTCATGCCACACTATAGGCAGTGGGGCAAGTCGGGTCAATGTAAGCTTATAATCCGTATACTTCGGCGTATTTCCCATTCAGATAATCAAGGAAATGAACCGGATCAAGAGGCTTGCCGGTGACATGGCGGCAGAGGTCATCCGGAGAAAAAACCCGGCCATGCACATGAATGTTCTTCCTGAGCCACGTGAGAACCGTTTCGGCCCGGCCTTCGCCAATAATAGTTGAGAGTGGACCAATCTCGTCTTCCATCGCTATCGTGAATTGAGCGGCGTAAAGATTGCCCAGGGCATATGTCGGAAAATAACCGAAAAGTCCCACCGACCAGTGGACATCCTGCATACATCCATCTGCATCGTTACGTGGTGAGATGCCCAGTAATTCCTGATATGCATCCCGCCAGGCACCAGGAAGTTCGGCAACTTTCAGATCACCGGAAATCAGCGCCTGCTCCAGACGGAAACGGATGATGATGTGGAATGAATAGGTCACCTCATCGGCATCCACCCGGATCAGACTGGGTTGTACACGGTTCGCGGCACGATAAAAACTCATTGTACCGACACCGCTGAGATGTTCCGGGAAAAGACGCTGAAAATCCCTGTACCAAAAGTCCCAGAATACCCGAGAGCGGCCCACTGTGTTCTCCCAGAACCTGGATTGGGATTCATGGATTCCCAGACTTGTACCGTCGGCCAGCAGGGTACCCCGCAGGTTCTCACCCATCCCCTGCTCATAGAGCCCGTGACCGGCTTCGTGTATATTACTGAGGAGGCCTGATAGAACCAGATTCTCGTCATACCGCGTGGTAACCCGGACGTCATCGGGTCCCAGGGTTGTGGTAAATGGGTGAGCACTCAAGTCCAGCCTGCCGCGATTTGTGTCATATCCCATGAAGGCCTGAATTTTCTTACCGAAAACATCCTGAAGCGATATATCGTAAGACTTCTCGAGGAAACCCGCTTCCGGTGCAGTACCGGAAAGAATTCTATCCATAAGCTCTCTCAAACCTGCAGCCAGTCCGTCGAATACTGATGCGATCTGCGATCCGGTGGCACCGGGTTCGTACTCGTCCAGCAATGTATCGTAAGCATCTCCATCCGGTGCGACAGCCCGGGCATATTCCCGTTCAAGATTGATAACCGTTTCGAGATGGGGTGCAAATGCGGAAAAATCATCATCTTTCCTTGCCTTAACCCAGGCGGATTGAGATAGAGAGGTTTCCCGAGCGAGATTTTCAACCAGCTCCCGGGGAACCCTGATTTTCTTCTTCCATCTTTTGTGAGATTCACGCAGAAAAGCGGCATCAATGGGATTCATCTCCTTCGGGGAATCATCCACATCGTATCCGAGTTGAGCGAACAGGGACTCCCATTCGCCATCGACTATTTTTTCATGATGCAAGCCCATCATCAGGGCGATCTGCGCTGCTCGATCCTCAACGGCTCCGCCCGGCATAAAGGTTTCCTGATCCCACTCAAGCAGGGCTGTAATATGTCCGAGGCGGGTAACAGTCGCATCCAATTCTTTGAGACGTTTGATAGTATTGTTAACCTGATTCATTTGAAATGACCTCCTAACGGGGTTGCCCTTCAAGTCGATCGAGAATTACATTCCCTCTGATGATTGCCACTGTCGCACCGGCTTCTTTCCGGGCCGATGACCGTTTCGGTTTCGGCAATCCGCCTGGATATCGAGCATTTACGGGTGAGAATCCGGTCCCTATCCCGACATGAACCCATGATAGACGACCAAAAGGTCCAATTCAACAATGGCCAAGTGATTTACGATATCTATGGAAGCCGGAGACGTGAATAGATTCGGTCAATAGATAGTGCGGTGTCCCGAAAATTCGCATTTATAAGCAGCCCCAGAATGGGACTGTCCGGGAGTATGGAGAATAGCTCCCGGAAGTTCGTCGGAACGGAGCCTGAAAGGCGAGTACCGCTGATATGGAGGCTTATTCGCAATGCTCCCGAACAGTCCTGCTCCCGGAATGTGATTCTAATATACGGAGGTATTTACTGGACATCACACAAGGCTCCCGAATGGGAGCCTTAACCGATCTTATTCAGAACGAACCCTTCCCAATCCTTCGATCCTGATTTTTTCTTCGGTCACTACCCCTGAGTATATAATGCTCCCCATACCATCAAGGGACCCCTCAAGGACTCCACCGTTCATGTCGAGCCTGATTTCGCCGGCACCTTCCAGCTCCACCCGGGCATTGACGGATTCAACCCCGTTGAGATCCACCTTGCCGACACCGTTCAGATTAACGGACAGCTTGTCCACTCTGGTATTATAGCCTTCAACATTTGCGGCACCGTCGATGATGACATCCAGCACTTCTTCTTCGAAACCGGTGAATGTTGCATCCGCAGCCCCTTCAATACGTATTTCGGACAGCGTCGGCATGCTGATTTCAGCAATCAGGTCCCCCCGGGAACGGCCGTGCCAGTCATGTGTACCCAGCACCAGCTGATTACCCCGGACCCGTACCTGAACGATATCTTCCAAGTCCGAAGGGTATCGGATTTCGGTGGTAAAATCGTCGGACCGGCTGATACGGACCGTCCAGGCACCTTCAACAACGATTGAGTCAAAGCCATCCAGATCAAGGGATTTCGATGCATCAGCTCCGGTTGATGACCAGTTGGAAGCCACATCGCTGAAACCGGAATCGAGGGCCTTACCGACAGTAAGGCGTCCGAGTCCAATCACGATCAGCATAATAACGACAATGAATCCCGCAGCGGCCAGAATTGCAATCTGACTTTTCTTCATGCTGAAGCCTCCTCGTCAAAGCTCTCATAGAGAGAAACAAGTTCTTCGATCCTGATACCCATTTTTTTCATCATTCGGAACAGTCTGGGCAGCTCATCCCCGATGAACTGCTTTTTCATATCATTCATAATTTCCCCTCGGGCCGTATTCGCCACGAAATATCCAATTCCCCGGCGATTTTCAATAATCCCTTTATCCTGAAGAGTCTGGTAACTCCGGGTGACCGTATTGGGGTTAACCCCGAGATTCACCGCCATCTCACGAACCGATGGTATGCGATCTCCTGCCGGCCATTCGCCGCCGGCGATTCTGTCGCGCACCTGATCGGCAATTTGCTGATAAATACCTTTAGGCTGATTAAACTCCATCACTGCTCTGAGTCTCCTTTACCCTCAACCAGGCGACGACCCAGCAGAACGGTGCCAGCAAACCATAAAAGAACACTTTCCCGATAATCTCCAGAGTATCCATCAAAGCCGGGTATCGCGATCTCATCAGCGGCTCGATATCGAAATGAATCGATCTCGGTGTATAGAAACCCTCAAAATAGGATGCAAAGAAAATTCGGAATACAAAGGCTCCAACCAGCCCCAGGACGATTGAAAACAGGATCAGTGTGAAAACGGTTTTCACGAGATGAGCTTTCTTGAACCACGCGGCACCGAGGAAGAAAACGGACTGTACGATGATGACATACCCGATTACCTCCAGATACATACCCTGAAACGGATTCAAAGGTACAAAAGGAATCTGGAAAAACAGTGAAGTAACCGCCTCGGAAATAATCGATGCGATACTGATCAGAATCATGATGAAAATCGGAAGCGCTACCGATACGGATAGTAACCTTACAAGAGTTTTCTCAATTGATGACGCCGGAAGAAGCAGGTAATTCTCATTTTTCGTTTTATCATGGAGAGAGCTGAATGCCAGGCTGGCACTGATGCATCCCCAGATAACCAGTGTACCCATGAGAAATGATGAATAATCCATCGATTTTTCACCTGTGAAGAGTGCCTGAAGTATCACTATGAGAAACATGGAACCTGCAATGGCACCCGAAGCGATGGCTGTGGCACGCCAGCCGTTAATCATGTCTCGGCGCGCAAGAAATCCCATGCGCCTGATATCCAATACCTGGTTCATACATTCACTCCTTCAGCACTGAATAATTCTGCATAGATGTCGGGTCTGGAAATCACAGTATTGAATAGAATCTCAAGATCGATTGGGCCACCGCTCAGATCCGGACCCTTCCAGACTGCCCAATATCCCCCGACAGCGGTTTCGCTGTAGATGAGCCCTTCGGCCTCAGCTGAGGGAGGGGTTGTCGATCTGGTCATATGCAGCCTGTTGTTCACCTGGGCCATACCGTGCTCGAAAAGAACTCGTCCCTCATG
>DAOVYP010000054.1 GCA_030635565.1 Spirochaeta sp.
ATGCTGGTGAATATTCCGGCCAACTGGATTCTTATCTTCGGAAAGTTCGGCCTGCCGGCCATGGGGATTGCCGGCGCAGCCATCGGGACTCTCCTCGGGGGATTCACCATCACGGTTATCCTCCTGGCTGTCTATTTTTCCAGGAAATACCGTGAGGAATACGGAACCGCCGGGGAGCTCGGCTTTGATAAGAGACTGGCGAAGATACTGGTGAAATTCGGAACACCCGCAGGAATTGAAATTTTCCTGAACGTTGCGGCCTTCAATTTTTTCATCCAGCTTATGCATTCCTACGGACCGGATACCGCTGCGGCAGTCACTATCGCATTCAATTACGATATGGTGGCCTTCATACCCATGATGGGTCTGGGTTTCGCCGCCACAACCCTGACGGGCCGATACGTCGGTGCCCGAAACATTCCGGGAGCGGAACGTGCCACCCGTTTAACCATGATGGTGACCTGGTCTTTCGCCTCGGCGATGGTGCTGCTCTTTGTTTTCGGCGCCCGGCCGCTGGTGAACGTTTTTGCCTCGGGACTGGAGGGCGGCGGAACCGATGTCGCGCCGATGGCCCGGACCATGCTGAGACTGGCCGCAATCTATACCCTGGCGGATGCGACTCAGCTCATCCTGGCCGGAGCCCTGCGGGGAGCCGGAGATACGAAGTTCGTGATGCGGCTTTCCGTGGCTCTTCACTGGATTTTCGCCGGCGTCGCCTGGTACGCCATTAAAATTACCACCATACCACCTGTTTCCATGTGGGCCATTTTCATCGGGTTCATCATCACCCTCAGCATATCCATGTACCTTCGCTACCGCTTCGGAAAGTGGCGAGGGATGAGCCTGGTAACCTGAGGACCAATTGGACTTCTGCAGCAGTACTGCATTATTTTATGAACCATGCTCGTGCAATTCCTGACCATAGCTTTATTCCACGCCCTCCCCGCCTGGTCCCTGATCCACTGGCTGCCGGTACCGGCCGGTCCCTGGCTCTGGGCCGTTATCGCATTCTTTTCCACTCAGGTATTTCTGCTCATCTTCGGGCGTGATGTGGCATTCCTGAAAGAAGGTACGGCGGCCAGAAGCGTCTACCGGCTATCCATGTTGTCTTTCGTTCTGATTCTGAATCTCTTTCTGGCATCCGCAGTCCATCTGTTGATTCGGGGGATCATCGGCATCGCTGCCTGGAAAATCGCCGGTACCGAAACCCTTGTACCGGTTTTCTCGTTGGCCCTGCTGTTTGTTTCGGGAGGCCTTTTGAATGCCCGTAAATTAACGGTTCGCCGCGTTTCCATAGATGTTTCGGCATTTCCGGAATCCTGGAAAAACCGTCGTATCGTTTTTTTCTCGGACACCCATTACGGCACCCTGAACGGCCCCGGGATGGCCGAAACCCTGGTGAAGAAAATTGAATCTCTGAACCCCGATATTATAATCTGCGGCGGTGATCTCTTTGACGGTCCCAAGGGCAGATACGGTACCACCCTGGCCATATTGGCCCGGCTTCAAGCACCCCTCGGTATCCTGGCTGTCCTGGGGAATCACGATTATTTTTATCTCAGCCGTCCCGGATCCTCCAGGGAGCTTCTGCAGAGACAGCGGAGCCGGGAAGAAATGCCCATGGGAGGGGAGACACGTCTCGGTGCCGTGAAGAAAGCCCTGTCCTGGCATTTTCTTGAGAATGAATCGGTAGAAATCGACAAGGTGATTTTTGCCGGTCTCAGGCCCTTTTCCATAGGGGACGAGAAGCGGGCACAAAGATTCCTGTCCGAACTGGATGCCGAAAAACCAACGATTCTCATCAATCACAAGCCGCAGCAGGTAGAAGAAGCGGCCGATGCCGGTGTCAATCTCCAACTGTCGGGGCACACCCACGGCGGTCCGGTATTCCCGGCGAACATCGTCATGAGGATGTTGCTGAAAGGAAGGCACTTCGGCACCACGCATCACGGAAAGATGATTCTGGATACATCCAGCGGCTCCGGAATTTCCCTCTGGTATCCCAGGACGGCAGGTCGTCATGAGGTGGTTGTGGTGGAGATGACCTCTGGCGACAACCGGATCTGAATGAATGGTATCATACCCCAGGGCAAAGCCCTGGACCCCGAGTCGCTCAAACGACTCCTTTCCGCGGCAGAGCAGCGGGGTATGAAACCATTCGTTCCCTCACTCGCTCGGAAATACCCGAGGGTGCTTCTCTCGCTCTGTTCGGGAATCATTTTCCGGACAGGAATTCCGGGGTGAATATAGCCCCGAGACCGATTACCAGATGACGGCTGTGCAGCGTCCAGGACCCGCCGAATTCGGTTTTCCGGTAGGTTTTCATCAGATAATTCACACGGCCTTCCAACTTGAACCATTCATTCAGATGCCCGATAACCGAAAAGTAAGGTCCATGGGCATACAGGGGTGCATCACCGAAGTTCAGGGCGAAATACAGGTTGTAATTCAAACTCAGGCTCACAACAGGTTCCCTGTCAGGCATGATGACGTAGGTAAGTCCCGGCCGGATCAGCAGTGTCTGGTGACTGTTCCGAAAATTGTAGAAATAGCGGATTTTAACCGGTGAGACCCAGTTTTCTCCCGGCATCCAGGACAGTAGAAATCGAGGCGTGGCATCCAGGTAGATGAGGCTCTCATATCGGCCGGAAACATCATTCCAGCTATAATTGTCCGGCAGGGCTACTATCCAGTCTTCGATATGCCGGGCTCCGCCCTGAAGACGGTAGAACGCACCGATTTTCAGCCAGGGTGCGGCCCTGAAATAACTCCCGGCGGACAGGGAGTTATATCGGAATCCGTTTTCCGCACCATGATACACCCCCTTGATTTCCACATATGGGTTCCATCTCCCGGCTTTGGCCATCATCGCGATACGGCCTTCCAGATCCAGGGAAAACTCCGTGTATTCCCAAGAGTCCAACGCTGTGATGCCCATCAACATCAGTAGCACGACTATGAATACGGCGGGACCGGCTAAGCGGCGCCGGGCATAATGTACAGCGTCAATCATAGTCAAAAGCCCTCAGGTCGGTATAAGCGCCTGTCAGATCGGTTTCATCTCTTACCTTTCCAGAAGAAGGATCCGTGTTCCAATTGAGGTTCTCCGTCCAGGGATAGAACCTGGGATCGGTGATACGGTTTCCGGAGAGTATGTTGATACCCTCACCTTCCTTCACCAGCACCGAATCTCCGCTATCATCGAGAGCCACTTCAACCGATCCCTCATTGACACAGAGCCAGACGTCGGGTGCATCTTCGATTGCCAGACCGTATGCGACAAAGAACTCGGTTCCCCGGACCGCCGCGGAGGCATTGGGAGTCCGGACACGATAACCCCGGCCGGACAGACGTCGGATCCGGGAAAAAAGTCCACCTGCGGAAAGGGAAACGGATATATCATCTCCCAGATCGCTCAGGACAACAGATGTATTCTCCCGGAGTTTGAGGGTCCCCCTGTTCTCAAGTTCCAGGACCGCCAGGGAATCAGGACCGGTTTCCACCGTGTCTCCCCTCAAGAGGGATAAACCGATTTCGCCGCTCAGTCGAGAGCTTCCGCGTATTACGGTTACTACTCCTTCTGAATACGTGATGAGACTGTCGGCCGACAGAGCGGCAGAGGTCAGAAAAACAACAAAAAACGAAAAAATGAATGGTATCATACCCCGGGGCAGAACCCTGGACCCGGAGTAGCTTGAGCGACTCCCTTCCGCGGCAAAGCCGCGGGGTATGAAACCATTCGTTCCCTCACTCGCTCGGAAATACCCTTGGGTACTTCTCTCACTCTGTTCGGGAATCAGGCTGCGGCGGAATCCATACATACCCCGCACCTCCTCCGATCCGGTTCAGATCGTAAAAAGAATCTTATTAATTATTAGTGATTTAATATTATATAGCCAGAGCATATGAGATTTTTTTAACACCCTGAAACTGAGTCGCTGCAGTTATAACAACTTCATCATCGCCACGCGATTCGTCAGACCCGAGTCACTCTCATTTTCAAGAATTCTCTTCAACCAGGTTCTCAATTTATGCTTATCTATCTTCTGATACCCAAGCGATTCGTAGTACGGCGCATTCCAGGATATATCGTTGAAAGTCGTCAGAGCCACAGACTTACAAGCTCGAATAACAGCCTCATCCTCCACCTGTTTCACCAGAGCACGGCCGATTCCTCTCCTGCCGTACGAGGGAGTAACAACCAGTTGGCACACATGCATCGACGTATCCATGATGTTTGCCAGCGCGAATCCCGTCACCTGTTGATCCGATTCCGAGATCCAGAGCAGCCCCCCGGAACAGCCGCTCTTCAGCTCCGACACAGGAATGGTTCCACTAACTTTCGGCAGGCGTCCCACTGGAAACATCATATCTCCAGCCCTTTCAATCGATTCGAGCAGAGGTATATCCGAAAATTCAGCCGGTCTGATGTGAAAATCCGTCTCTTTGCTCATCCTGCACTCCAATTGAACTATCATTATGTCATGCACATTACTTGTCACGGCGCAGCCCGGGTGGTTACAGGTTCCTGTCATCAGGTTGAAATCGACGGCGCGAATTTCCTTATCGACTGCGGAATGTTCCAGGGAGGAAAAGACCTGAACCGTCTTAATTATCAGGATTTTCCCTTCGACCCCCGGAAAATCGACTTCGTCATCGTGACTCACGGGCATATCGATCATTGCGGACTCCTGCCCAAGCTGACGAAAAAGGGCTTTCGGGGACAAATCTATACCACTCCCGCAACTGCGGATCTGCTCCCCATCATGCTCGGAGATTCGGCATTTATCCAGGAAAAGGATACCGAACATGAGAACCGCCGGAGAAAACGCATGGGACTGCCCCCCCGGAAGCCTCTTTACACTACCGGGGATGCAGAGAAAATTCCTCCAATGCTTCGCCTCCTGCCCTATGGGGAATCGATGAAAATCAGCGCAGAGGTCACCCTGAGATTCAGGAATGCCGGCCATATCATAGGCTCATCGATTGTTGAGCTTTTCCTCACAGAAAATGGTGAGGAGAAGAAAGTCGTATTTTCAGGTGATCTCGGACAATGGGATGTCCCCATCATAGAAGACCCGTCCTTTATCTGGAATGCCGACTACGTATTCATGGAATCCACTTACGGTGACAGGCTGCATGGTGAACGAAAACCCCGGAAAGAACTCCTTTATGCACAGGTAATAAAAACATACGAACGTGGGGGTAAGCTGCTCATCCCGAGCTTCGCCCTTGAACGAACCCAGGAGCTGCTCTACCTCCTGAGCGAATTAAAAACCGAGCGGTCGGATTTTCCGGATATCAATATCTATCTGGACAGCCCGCTGGCCATCAAGATTACCAGGGTCTTTCGGGATCATCCGGATATGTACGATGAGGACGCAAGGGCCAGAACCGATAAACCCTTCGATTTCCCGGGACTCATATGCACCACCAGTACCGCCGAATCGATAAAGATCAACGAGTCAGAAGATCCGGCCATCGTTATCGCCGGCAGCGGCATGTGCACCGCAGGACGCATCCGCCATCACCTCAAACACGGGATATGGGACTCGAAGAATACGGTTCTGTTCGTAGGCTATCAGGCTCCCGGAACCCTGGGCCGCGTCATTCTCGACGGCGCGAAAGAGATCCGCATGATGGGCCTCACTCTGGCCGTAAAGGCCGAAATCGCCCGGATCGGCTCGTTCTCAGCCCACGCCGACAGGGACGATCTGGTCCGTTGGCTGGAGGCCTTCAGGGAGAAGCCGAAAAAAGTCTTCCTGGTACACGGTGAGGGTAAATCGATGGATGAATTCGCCGAATATCTTAAATCAAAAGGCTTTGATACGTCGGTACCGACCCGTGGAAACAATGTGTTTCAGGTTAAATACATGGCGAAACCGAGATAGAAACTGATACCGCCGGCCAGAACGAACAGATGCCAGATGACATGGCTGAAGGGTAGTTTTTTCCAGATGTAGAACACAATGCCGCCGGTATACAGCCCGCCGCCGAGCATGGTCCACATCACCAATCCCTCAGGCGCCATATCCTTCAGGGGACGGATGGCGATAATGATGAGCCAGCCCATTGGTATGTAGAGCAGATCTGAAGCGATGTTCTTCCCGGGCAGGAAAACGGTTTTCATCAGGATTCCGGCGATTGCCATACCCCATATCAGCCCGAATACAATCCAGTTCCAGGGCGACGGCATCGCAAGAAGAGCTATCGGCGTGTAAGTACCGGCAATAAGGAGGTAAACCGCAGCCTGATCCACAACCCTCAGAGGAGAGTGAATACGGGGATAGTCGGTGAATTGGTGCGTCAGTGTGGATGAGAGATAAAGCAGTATCTGGAAAAAACCGTACAGGCTGAACGTGATATAGCGAATCGGGTCTCCGGTATTCATAGTGGTAAGAACCAGGAGAAATACCAGCCCGGCGATACTCATCCCGGTACCGATGCCGTGAGTGATGGAATTCAGCTTCTCTTCTACCGGGTGGGTGTTAATGACTTTATCGTCTTCGGGCATGAAGAGGATCCTTACCAGTTGATGTAACAATGTCGCAAAGATCAGGTATATAGTTACAGCCGGACCTGCCTGAGATTATGTATAATACCACAACGGGAGGGCCCGATTGTCTGAATATTCGATTCCCTATGGAAAAACGACGCAAAAGTTCAACCTGCCCCGGGATTGGCAGGTGTCGGTTCTCAAGCCCGAGGCTCGTGAGGCGCTGAAAGATCCTGTTCAGGCAGTAATGAAATCTCTCGTCGACCTGGGTACCGGTTTTGACTCACAAGGGATCCGAAAAACCGTCGCTATCGCCATCAATGACAAAACCCGACCCGTTCCCCATGGGATACTTCTGCCGCCCCTGCTCTCATGGCTTGAACAGAGAGGTTACCAACCTGAGGACATCACCCTCATAATCGCAACCGGCACCCATACCCCGATGCCGCCGGAAGAGCATCATCTGATTGTTCCCGGGAATATCGACGACAGTTACAGAATTATCTCTCATGATGCCTTGGACAGGGATTCTCTTGTTGACCTCGGAGTCACCTCATCAGGTACACCGTGTATCGTGAACAGGATTTTTGTCGAGTCCGATCTCAGAATCGTTGTCGGCAATATCGAGCCTCATCAGTACATGGGCTGGTCTGGGGGGGTGAAAAGCGCCGCCATCGGTCTCGGGGGAAATAAAAGCATCACAGCCAATCACTCCATGCTTTCCCGGGAGGGTGCGGGTCCCTGCCGGTTTGCCGATAATCCGGTGAGGCAGGATGTCGAGGAGATGGGCCGCCTCATCGGCATTCATCTCGCCCTGAATGTGGTGATGAACGAGGGTAAGGAGATTGTCGCTGTGTTCACCGGTGATCCGGAATCGGTAATGAAACGGGGTATCGACGAGGCTCAATCGCTCTTCACCGTCACAATCGACGGCCCGGCGGACCTTGTTATCACTGCCGCCGGGGGATATCCCAAGGATATCAATCTCTACCAGACCCAGAAATCCCTCATACAGGCATCGGCGGCAGCAAAACCAGGAGCTCCAAGGGTACTCGCAGGCGCATGTCCCTAAGGCATCGGCAGCGTACCCTATGAAACCTGGATGAAAGGAAAGACTTCCCATGAACAGGTCCGGGAAAGCTTCAGCCGTGAGGATTTCAAGTTGGGACCCCACAAGGCGATGCAGTTCGCCGTGGACGCCATGGACCGGGAGGTTCTTCTCGTATCCGAAATACCGGAAGAAACGGTGCGCCGCATGCTCCTCGAACCCGCACATTCGGTGCAGGAAGCTGTTGACGGAATCCGTAAGAACTGGAAGTCCGAAGGCCGCCCCGAACCGATAAGAGTCGCCATTTTACCATACGGAAACGCAACAGTTCCGGTTGTCGGGGATTCCAGGGATCTTCGCCCGGCTACAGCCCTTCATCCAGAGGGTTGATGATGACGAAATCGTTACGCCGCATTCCCTCGTGGCATGAAATACAGCCTCCGGGGCTGCCTTCGGCCAGAACGGTTCCGTCAGGATCAAACATGGCCCAGAACCAGTCTCTGTTGTTCGGATCGTAACCTTTCACCTTGGCCATCACCGTGATGCTCTGCAGAGTTTTATTGTTGTCAAAGTTATCCTTGACGATTATCGAGCCCTCGGGAGCCGTGACATCGGCGGCAGGTAGAGCTTCAAGAAGCGTCCGGTTGCCATAAACCCGGTGCCAGACACCATGGGGGGACTGACCCGGCCGGAGACCATCGTGTGCAGGCCACTCACCATAATCCCGATAGTCGCTTTCGGCGGTAATCCTGTCCCAGAGCGCCTCACCATCTATCCCGGATACCTTCAAAGGAGTCAGCTCCGGTTCCGCGGCTTTACGTTCACATGAGAACAGAATCAACAATGTGAACAAGACCGGCAGCACACGTTTTGTCATGTTTTTCAAGATGATACTCCGATTTCTTCATCTTTCCAGGGAACTGAAAGTATAAACGTGGTTCCTTTCCCCTTTGAGGTCCGCAGATTGCTCCGCCCACCCACAGCCTTGATATCTTCCTTCACCGCATCCAGACCGACACCTCGCCCGGATATGGACGTGGTTTCATCCCTGCTGCTGAATCCGGGTCTGAACAGCATATTCACAATTTGAGACGGCAGGTGAACCCCGGGCTTGAGAAGCCCCGTCTCGAGTCCTTTCTGCTCCAGGGCCTGCATATCCAGTCCGCGGCCGTCATCCTCCACTTCCACCTTCAGCCAATCATCCTCCCGTGATATTCTCAAAGTCATATGGGATTCTGATTGTTTTCCGGCGGAAAGGCGTTCATAGATATCTTCCACACCGTGGTCCAGGGCATTCCGGAGCAGGTGGAAAATCGAAGGCTGTAGATCCGACAGTCCCGGAACTGCGTCCAGGTCCGTTTCAATCTGAAACGAAACCTCCTTGTCCAGCTCTTCGGATATGTCCCGAACCATATCCTTGACTCGTTCACTGAAGACGGTGAAAGGAGAGACCTGGATACTCCCGGTTCCGACGGCAAACTCACGGAAACGTTCTATCAGCTTCCTGATGTCTGCAAGTTCTTCATCCAGGGCATCCAGGGTGTTCGCAACCGTTCCCTCGAGAGAAGCATCAGGGCCTCGGTTGCCGTCCCGTACCTCGGCGAAGACATCCTCCAGCAGATGGCTGAGTTCCTCAATCTTGGGAAAATCCAGGTATCTTGCGGTACCTTTCACCGAATGAACTGAACGAAAAGCAGCGCTGATGTATACCTTGTCACCCAGATTCGTCAGATTGCCCCGCAGAGAGCCGAAAGCGGTTTCCGCTTCCTCAATGAACCCTTCGAAGACCTGAGGTCCCACCTTGAGTATCGTCGCGATCTGTTCAAGCTCGCTTTCCCGACGAATCTTCTGGTCATCAAGTTCAGTCCGGGTCCGGACGATATCGGTGAGATCTTCGAAAATGACCATGACATTTTCCATCTCGTCTTCATTGAAGATCCTCAGGAAGTCTGCCCGTATGACAATTTCCCTGTTCCCCCCCAAAGACAGGACCGCTTCGGTCA
>DAOVYP010000318.1 GCA_030635565.1 Spirochaeta sp.
CAGCCGATTCGGTATTCCAGATTGTGGCCCATACCGATATTTATCCTGTTCCTGATCTCTACAGGCTCTGTGAGACAGCCAGAAAGCTCTGTGACACATACAATGTGGGACGTGTTATTGCCCGTCCATTCGAGGGTCCCCCCGAAAAATTCCAAAGAACGAGCGATCGGCATGACTGGTCGATTGAACTTCCGGGAAAAACACTCCTGGATTATCTTCAGGATGGTGGTGTCGAAACCGTGGCTGTCGGAAAAATCGGATCCATATTCCTCGAACAGGGCATCGATGTTTCGCATCATGACGCCGGAAATGAAGCCTGTATCAGAAGAACTCTCGAATTGGCTCGGGAAAAGACCGACGGAGACCGCTTCATTTTTGTGAACCTGGTGGACACCGACATGATTTTCGGACATCGGAGGAATCCCCAGGGCTACCATGATGCGGTGGCTCACATCGACGCGTTTTTACCTGAGCTCGAATCTCTGATGGATAACGGAGACCTTATCGTGATTACCGGAGACCACGGATGCGATCCGACGTTCAAGGGAACGGATCATACAAGAGAACATGTGCCGGTTCTGGTGAAAACCGTCGGTTCGGAACCGCTGTCTGCTGAAAAAGCCAGTGTTGGAATTCGGGAGAGTTTTGCCGATTTGTCGACCACAATACAAGCTGCGTTCGGAAAAGTTACGGCTGGAGAGGGAATACCATTCTGAATCGATATTTTACGGTGTTTCAGACGGTTATTGTTGCGGCAATGCTGACCCTTCGGATATAGTTTCAAGACCAGATAAAATCCAAAAAGGAGATTTTTTATGAAGAAAGCCCTTATTGTGCTTTTTGTAATTGCTCTCGTGTTCGGTGGACTTGTTTCCTGTAAAAAGCAGGCGGACGAAGCACCCGAAGTGAAAGTGGAAAAAATGAAAGTCGGAATGGTCACCGATGCCGGTACCATCGATGACAAATCCTTCAACCAGGGCACCTGGGAAGGCATTCTGATGGCTGCATCCGAAGGCCTGGTTTCCGAGAAGTACCTCAAGCCGTCCGGCGGCACCGAAGCCGATTATATCAAGGAAATCGGTAACCTTTACGATGCCGGGTACAAATTCATCGTCACCCCCGGTTTTAAATTCGAAACCGCGATTTTTGCCGCTCAGGAAAAATATCCCGATGCCAAGTTCGTCCTGATTGACGGGTATCCTCATGCCGGCGACTGGGCACCTGTAGTTGGTCCCAATACCGTTTCCATTTTCTTCGCCGAGCAGGAGTCCGGATTCCTGGCTGCTGTGGCCACCGCCCTTCAGATTAGCAGTGGTGAAGCCGGATTTATCGGCGGCATGGAGATTCCAGCAGTCCAGAAGTTTAATTGGGGGTTCCAACAGGGTCTGGCATATGCAAACGAAAATCTCGGAACCGATGTGACGATCAAAGCTGAGAACGTTGTTTACCAGGGCTCTTTCGATAACGTGGCTGCCGGTCAGCAACTCGGCGCCGGTATGTTCGATAAGGGTGTAAATGTGATTTTCTGTGCTGCCGGCGGTGTTGGCGTGGGCGCAATCAACGAAGCAAAAGTCCGTGCCAAGGGTGGAGAAGATATCTGGATTGTCGGTGTCGACGTCGACCAGTATGCTGAAGGCATCTATGAAGGCGACAAATCCATCATCCTCACTTCCGCTATGAAATACATCGATGTTGCAGCGTATGATATGATACAGGAGGAGCTGGCCGGTACACTCCCCGGTGGTGAGATCCTCACACTCAATGCCACAAACGGCGGTGTGGGTATCCCCCCTGAAAACCCCAATCTCGATTCTTCCGTTGAAAGCAAGGTTTCAGAGATCTTTGATATGCTCAGCAGCGGCAGTATCGTTGTTGCGGCCGAACAGGGCAGTCTGATCAAGTAATCACAACATATCGGGGGGGGGCGGTACACCGTCCCCCTTTTTTCTTTTAAGGAGCCAGTCTGAAGTGGAAAATACTCCAATCATTGAAATGAAGGGAATCCGCAAAGAGTTCCCGGGAATCGTAGCTAACGACGACATCACAATAACTTTGAACAAGGGTGAAGTCCTGGCATTACTCGGTGAAAATGGAGCGGGAAAATCCACTCTGATGAGTATTCTTTTCGGACTGTATCGTCCCGACAGAGGGACAATATCCGTAAAGGGAAAAGAAGTTCATATCAGTAATCCCACCCAGGCAAATGACATGGGCATCGGCATGGTCCATCAGCATTTCAAGCTGGTTCATAATTTTACCATTACCGAGAACATCGTCCTGGGGCTTGAACCCCGCAAGGGACTTGGAATGGATCTGACTTCCGCGGCAAGGAAAATTAAGGAGCTGAGCGAGCATTACGGGCTGAATGTGGATCCGGATGAGAAAATCGAGGACGTTTCGGTGGGAATGCAGCAGAGAGTCGAGATATTAAAGATGCTCTACCGTGATGCTGAAGTACTGATCTTCGACGAACCGACAGCCGTCCTGACGCCTCAGGAAATTCAGGATCTCATGACAATCATGAGGAATATGATCAACGAGGGTAAATCCATAATCCTCATCACCCACAAACTGAAGGAAATCAAGGCAATAGCTGACCGCTGTACCGTGATTCGAAGGGGCAAGCTGATTGGTACTGTCGATGTCGCCGACACGACGACCGAAGCGATGGCCGAGATGATGGTGGGTCGCGAAGTATCGTTCTCCGTTGATAAGGGAGACATCGAGAGGGGAGAGAAAGTTCTTGAGATACAGGGTCTGAATGTCATAAACAAGCGTGGGGTTCCGGGCCTTAAGGATTTCTCGCTCGATGTACACGGAGGCGAAATCCTCGGACTGGCGGGAGTCGACGGCAACGGTCAGACCGAGCTTGTAGAGGCACTGACCGGACTGGCCCGGGTGGATTCGGGGAAAATCATTGTAGACGGGAAGGATGTCACTCATACAAGTATTCGTGAACGTATCGAGAGCGGGATGGCCCACATCCCCGAAGACAGACAGGTACGTGGTCTGGTTCTTGATTATTCTCTTGAGGATAATTTCATCCTCGAGAATTACAGTGATGACAGGTTCAATAAACACGGATTTCTCAATAGAGAGGCCATCAGAAATAATTCAGAGGATATAATCGAAGACTTTGACGTAAGGGCGGGGCAGGGTAGTCTCACTCCGGCACGTTCTCTCTCAGGGGGAAACCAGCAGAAGGCCATCGTGGGCAGGGAAATCAGTCACAACCCCAATCTTCTCATAGCCGTTCAGCCCACCCGGGGTCTGGATGTCGGTTCCATTGAATACATACACAAGCGTCTTGTCGAGCAGCGGGATTCGGGTAAGGCTGTACTTCTGGTATCCCTCGAATTGGATGAAATCATGGATCTTTCCGACAGAATCGCCGTCATCAGTCATGGAGAACTTGTGGGCCTTGTGAATGCCGACGAGATAGACGAGAACGAAGCCGGTCTGATGATGGCCGGCGTTTCGAGAGGATCACAATCATGAAACTCGTATTACCCAGAATACCGCGCAAGGTGACTGTATCTCTCATTGCCGTGTTCCTCGGACTTGTGGCCGGCGCCTTGTTCATGCTTACTACCGGAAGTAATCCCTTCGCCGGCTACATGTACCTCTTTCGCGGCGGTTTGATGAATATTGAGAGGATCGGCAATACCCTGGCTACGGCTACACCGCTGATATTCACGGGTTTGTCGGTGGCCTTTGCCTTTAATACGGGATTGTTCAATATCGGAGCCTCAGGTCAGCTCCTTGTTGGTGGCC
>DAOVYP010000359.1 GCA_030635565.1 Spirochaeta sp.
GTCATCGTATATATTGCGGCATTAATCGGTATCATCGGCTTTATTCTGAAAATGTGGGAAGGACATCTGATGAAGAATCAAATCCGTGAACTTGAAGAAGTGCGGATGAAAGTTCTCGAAGCTAATAAACAACTCTCTTTCCTGTCTATGAGCGATACATTAACCGGCCTGCTCAACCGCCGGGGGTTTGATCGGGGGATATCCCATGCCCTGGGAACGGCACAACGTAACAATCTGTTGATTACCCTGTTCATGATGGATGTCGATTTTTTTAAACTCTACAATGATAACTACGGTCATGTTCGCGGGGATGAAGTTCTTCGGGGTGTCGGTAAAGCAATGCGATCGGTTTTCGAGCGGTCAACGGATATCATCGCCCGATACGGCGGGGAGGAGTTCGCGGTTGTTTTTATCGGTGAAAACCCGAACGCTTCGTTTACACTCGCGAACGATTTCATCCTGGCCGTGAAAGATCTGGCAATACCTCATGAGTATTCCTCGGCATCCGAACTCCTGACACTGAGTTCCGGTTCGGCCACTATCAGGGCCGAGGCGGGAGAAACGGTAGAAAATCTCATCAATCGGGCTGACAAGGCTCTCTATGCAGCCAAGGCCGGCGGGAGAAACAGAATCTGTTACACCGGTATATTCCCTGAACTGCCGGAGAATATGAAAAATAACGTGAAGCCTCTTGTTCTGGGCGAAGAAATTTTCAAATGAGCAATCTGGTCTTCGCGGAAAAGAAGCAGGATACTTATCCCCACGGCACCTGGAAGGCCCTCATTGTTGATGACGACAAGGGTATCCATGACATAACCAGGACCGTTCTGAGGGATCTGATATATGAGAACAAAAACCTGGAATTCATCAGCGCCTACAGTCGAAGTGAAGCGGAATCCATCCTTGACGACAATAAAGACATCTCCCTTATACTTCTGGACGTCGTCATGGAAGAACATGATTCCGGTTTGAGGCTGGTCCGGTACATCAGGGAAGTGCTGGAAAATCATCTGGTTCGAATCATCTTAAGAACCGGATATCCCGGTATGGCACCGTCACAGTGGGTTATTGTCGAATACGATATCAATGATTATGAAGAAAAAACCGATCTGACGGCACAAAAGCTGTATACGACGGTCATTGCCTCACTGCGGAACTATCGGGACCTCGAGTCATTGGATGCCATCAGAACCAATCTGACACTTCACAGATTGGGACTATCCCGTATCAGCGAGGCATCAGGTACTCTCTTCGGAGCCAGGATGCCGGAAGAACTGATACTCGGTGTATATCGTCAGCTGAGAATTCTCCTCGGTGGAGACGATGAGACCTCTCTATCTTCATTTGCCGCTTTACAGAACTCCTCGGAATTCAGGGTGATCGCAGCCGACGGAAGGTATGCGGGATCGGAAGATATGGATCCAAGGGAATTGATCGGAGAGACCCTGTTGGAATCCCTGCGTGCCCTCAAGAGAGAAAATCGGAATCTGCTCATTCAGGAAGGTTCCGTCCATCTTTATGAGGACGCCAGGTATTTACGCTTTCTGATTCAAATCTCGGATGTCACACGACTTGAGATTCAGGACCGTCAACTCCTTGATATATTTGCATCAAACGTATCCATCGCGTTTGAGAATCTTCGGCTGAACCGGGAAATCGTCGGAACCCAGGAAGATCTTATCACACGTTTGGGTGAGGTTGTGGAAACCCGTTCTCATGATACGGCTCAGCATGTCCGCAGGGTGGGAGAACTCTGTAAACTGATTGCCGGGAAAATCGGATTGGAAGAGAATTCCATTCGTGAATTGAAAATGGCGTCAGCCATGCACGATATCGGCAAAATCGGTATTCCCGACGAAATTCTTCTCAAACCTGACGTTTTAACGGATGAAGAATATTCTGTGGTGAAAACTCATACAATAATTGGTCATAGTCTTCTTAAAGACTCTTCACGACCCCTGCTGAAAACAGCGGCACAGATCTGCATCCAGCATCATGAGCGATTCGACGGCTCCGGTTATCCTAACGGTATCAAAGGGGACGAAATTCACATAAACGCACGTATTGTAGCGATTTGCGATGTGTTTGACGCCATCACTCACGGAAGGTTGCATCGAAAACCCTGGGCTACGGACAAAGCTGCGGACTATCTGAAAGAGGGAAAAGGGAAAGCCTTCGATCCGGTACTGGTTGATATATTCATGAGCAATCTCGACTCTGCGCTTCAGATAAATCGAACTTTTCCCGACTGATGAGTTTTCGGCAAGCCCTTGCCGTTATTGACAGTCGTCTCCGGCGACATGTATAAAACCCCATGGCTCGATCTCAAGATGAATGGTCACTGACGGCCGAACTCGCCCGATTGGAACTGGATGCCAAGGAAGCTGTCAAACTGGCTCAGGAAGCGGAACGAATGCGTGAATTGTTTCTCACCATGTCCCGTGCCGATGTAGACAATCTCGAACCCACGACCCACGCGCTGGCACGGGGAAACCGTGTCCGTAAAGATAAAGTCGACTCCTTCGAAAATATCGACGCCCTGCTCGATGCTTCTCCCGAGCTGGAAGACGAGTTTTTCCTGATTCCGAACGTTCTGTAGCGAGGTATTCATGCCCCAGATTTCCGAACTCTGGTCCGGTGTACTCAAAGAGTCCGGCCGGAAAGAGCAATACACCCGCCTGGTTGACGAAGTTGATAAGAAAATTGGCAGTTTCTTAAGTTTCAACCCGGATAATCCTGATGGAAAATCTATCAGTGAAGGACCTCTCAGCGGTCTTCCCGTTGCCGTCAAGGATAATATCGCTGTTAAAGGCCGTCCCCTTACCTGCGGTTCCCGTATCCTGGAAAATCTCAAGGCTCCATACACCGCCACAGCTGTCCGGCGCCTTGAAGATGCCGGTGCCGTGGTTGTGGGAAAAACCAATATGGATGAATTCGGAATGGGTTCTTCCAATGAGCATTCGGCTTTGGGCACAACGGTAAATCCCTGGAATATGGACCGGGTCCCGGGAGGATCCAGCGGTGGCAGTGCCGCCGCTGTCGCCGCCGGACTCGTTCCTCTGGCTCTGGGTAGTGATACCGGGGGTTCCGTCAGACAGCCGGCCAATTTCTGCGGAGTCTACGGTCTTAAACCCACTTATGGATCCGTGTCCAGATTCGGCCTGACGGCATATGCCTCTTCCCTTGAAGTCATAGGTACCCTCACCCGGGATATTGATCTTATGGAATCCGCCTTCGATGTGATGGCCGCCCGGGACGAGAAAGATCAGAGTTCAATGAGTGCCGATTCGATAAACGGAGATGCCGCGAATGTCGTGATGCTGAATGTTGATGGTGATATGCTGGATACTCCCGTCGCCGAGGCATATAA
>DAOVYP010000073.1 GCA_030635565.1 Spirochaeta sp.
ACCCTCCATCAACCTGTTCTCATGACCTTCAAAGAACACCTGGTTAACGGCATCGTCTCGTTATTCTTAAAGCTCACCTGCAAAGTGGAAATCGAAGGTGTGGAAAAGATACCACAGTCCGGACCGGCTATTCTTATTACCAATCATACGACAACCCTTGAAGGGCCGCTTTTCTATATGAGCCTCCGTCCCCGGCGTACCATTGCCCTGGCCAAGAGGGAACTCTGGGAGCATTTTTTCACCCGGATGGCCATGGAGGCCTGGCAATCTATTCCAATTGACCGGGGCGGTATGGACATGAAGGCCATCCGCAGCTGTTTCAGCGTGCTGGACGACGGTAATTTCCTCTGCATCGCCCCCGAAGGGACCCGCAGCAAAAACGGTGCCCTGAAAAAAGCCATGCCCGGTACGACATTCTTCGCCTCCCGTCAGGGTGTTCCGATTTACACCATGGTGCAATGGGGTCTTCTCGATCTGTCTTCAAACATCAGGAAATTGCGAAGGACAAAAGTGCATCTCCGCTGCGGCGATCCCTTCATCGTGGAAAAGCCCGGCCGCGGCAAAATCAAAGCGGAAGACCGGGAGAAGATGGCCGATGAGATGATGTACCGCCTGGCCGAGCTGCTTCCCGAGGAACTTCGGGGACATTATGCCGACCCGGCCGGGAAGACTTCGGAGTTTGTAAAAGAGCTTTAAACGGGCCGGTAACGAACTATCTTTTTCAACTCCGAATCGATCCGTCGGAATCCGAATCCCCGGTAGTTTCGTCTGTGGAGACCAGGGCCCCCGCCGGTGGAATCTCCACATCCAGGGCCGCTTTGAGAAGTTCCTCGACAGTTTCCACCGGGGTGAATTCCAGTTCCTTCCGGACATCTTCAGGGATATCCTCGAGGTCTTTCACGTTTTCCGTCGGCAGGATTACCCTCTTTGCACCGGCACGATGGGCGGCGATTACCTTCTCTTTGATGCCCCCGACGGGGAGTACCGCACCGCGCAGGGTGATTTCTCCGGTCATGGCCGTGGCTGTGGGAACGGCTCTGCTCAGAAGCAGGGAGGCAAGAGCGGTGGTGATGGTGACTCCCGCCGACGGTCCGTCCTTGGGTACGGCTCCCGCGGGGACATGGACGTGGATGTCGTTCTTGAGGAAGTCGATCGGACCGGCCAGGTGTCCCAGGCGCGAACGCACAAGGCTCAGGGCAATGGAGGCCGATTCCTTCATCACATCTCCGAGCTGACCAGTGAGGGTGAGGGATCCCTTGCCCGGCATAATACCGGCCTCGATGAACAGAATGTCCCCTCCGACGGGGGTCCATGCCAGACCGGTGGCCACCCCCGGCAGACTTTCCTTCCTCATGTCATCCAGCCGGACCTTAGGCCGCCCCAATAGATCGTAAAGGTTCTCAGGTCTTACGACGTAGGGCAGTTCAATCTTGCCGGAGACGATTTTCTCCGATGCACCCCGGGATATCCTGGCCAGCTGTTTGGCAAGGCCCCGCACACCGGCTTCCCGGGTGTATTTGTCGATAATCACTTTCAGGGTTTCTTCACCGATTTCCAGACGTTCGCCGTCCAAGCCGTGTTCCTCCAGTACCTTGGGAACCAGGTGGTCGGCGGCAATCCTGAGCTTCTCGTGATTGGTATACCCGTTAACCTCGATGATTTCAGTCCGGTCTATAAGCGGGGCCGGTATACCGTTCATGCTGTTGGCGGTTCCGATGAACAGGACGTCCGAGAGATCGTAGGGAATCTCCAGGTAGTGATCGGCGAAGGTCGCGTTCTGCTCGGGATCCAGAACCTCCAGAAGGGCACTGGTGGGATCCCCTGCAAAGGATGAGGACAGTTTGTCGATCTCATCCAGAACGAAGACCGGATTACGTTTCTCCGCCTTGCGCATACTGGCGATGATGCGGCCCGGGAGAGAACCGATGTAAGTCCGTCTGTGTCCCCGGATTTCAGCCTCGTCCCGAACTCCACCCAGGCTGGCCCGGACGTAGGGACGGTCCAGTGCTTCAGCGATGCTCTTGCCGAGGCTCGTTTTTCCGGTTCCGGGAGGCCCTACGAGCAGCAGGATGGACCCCTGCTTCTCTTTCTTGAGTTTCATCACCGCCAGGTGCTGAATAATGCGGTCCTTCACTTCCTTCAGGCCGTGATGATGGGTGTCCAGAATTCCGCGGGCCTTATCCAGGTCCACCTCTCCAGGCTCGGCGGCCATCCAGGGCAGATCAAGGATGAGATCCAGGTAATTGCGGATCATGGAGGCTTCAGGATTGTTCTTTTCCATGCCGTCAAGCCGTTTCGCTTCCCTCGAAGCTGTTTTACGGGCCTCGTCCGGGAGTTCAGCCTCATCGATACGTTCCTGGTAGCTTTTCTCGCCCCCGGAATTCGATTCGTCTCCTTCTCCGAGCTCCTCACGGATGGCTTTGAGCTGCTGCCGCAGCATGTGTTCCCGGTATGATTTATTGGTCTTCTCAGAAGACTTCCGGGCGATTTCCAGCTGCATCTCGATGGAGTTTTTCTGGATGAGCAGTACGTCTATGAAGCGCAGGGCCCGGTCGCGACGTGAATCAATTTCCAGCAATTCCTGCTTCTCAGCGACTGACATGGGAATATAAGGCATTGAGGATGCCATAATCAGATCGATGGAATCCATTTTAAGAATAGGATTGATGAGGGCATCGGCTCCCCGGAAGTTCTTGCTCATCTCCCTGATGGCATCCAGTGCGAATCTCACCATTTCAGAATGGCTCTTCTCGTCCAGGTCTTCGACGGAATCCAGGGGAGTCACTTCTCCAACGGGTACCAGGGCGACGGTTCCGTCCATGACGACGCGTTCGACTTTCACCCGGGAATCCGCACGGAAATTGAGAACCGCTCCGTCATCGGATTTGTGCATTCCGGAGATTTCTCCTGAGACACCGACGGGATAAAAGGCACCGGTTGGGCGGTTCCCGGCATCCTGACCGGATTCGTCCAGAGTGAGGGCAATGGCTCTTACCCGGCCTGAGTTCATGCGGAGTTCCAATGCGTTGGAAACAGCCGTATCCACTTTGACTTTGGTGATGACCCCGGGAAATATGACGGCATCCTCGATGGGAATGATGATTGTATCGTTGACTGTCAGGTCTGACATGCTTGTCTCCTGCCGGTATGAATCTGGGTATTTCGGTAATCGAAATATAATCACTGAGTATCGCGAGGTCCAGTAAAATGCCGGGAATGTCTAATCTGTAACGATCTTCTCGAGGAGTCTCAGGAATTCAGCCTGTTCATCCCGGGTCAGTCCCGAAAGGATGTCATGACTCACCGTTTTTCTGGCGGCACCCCGCAGTTTCCAGGCTTCAAGTCCCGTTTCCGTGAGTCCCACCCGGACGATCCGCCGATCATCATTGTCCCGGCTTCTTTTCAGCAGATTCCTGGAAACCAGCTTGTTGGTGATACCAGTCAGCGTGCTCATGGCCAGTCCGCTCGAATCCGTCAGATTTCCCATTGTGAGAGCACCCTTTGCGGCCAGAATATTCATAATTTCCAACTCGTTTACATTCAGACAGGTGAGCGGGGACCCGGTACAGGCATGGCTCATGGAATCGTGCCGTTTTTCCAGGAACGCCTGTATGAGTTTCTCGAGTTGAATTGAATCCGGATATTTATCGGGCTTTTTCATGAATCTCCCTCTCCAGGATTATTCTCTTGCGTTCCAGGCCCCAACGATATCCCCCCAGGCCGCCGTCACGTCTGATTATACGATGGCAGGGGATGAATAGCGCGATCTTGTTTGCAGCACAGGCGCCTGCAACCGCCCGGACCGCTTTCGGCCGGCCGATGCGTTCGGCAATGTCCCTGTAGCCGGCGGTTTCTCCCGGGGGAACCTCCATCAGGGCTTTCCATACCCGTTTCTGAAAGGCCGTGCCGATGATGTCCAACGGCAGGTCGAACTTATCAGAAGGAATATTGATTTCGGCGATCGCCTTTTTCAGTACTTTATTCTCGTCTGCTGAACTCTCCTGCAGGTCGGCTTCGGGGAAGCGTTCCCGGATCAGGCCGGGAAGTACCGAGGGATTGTCCCCGAACATGACGGCGCAGATTCCACGGTCGGTGGCGGCGACAAGAGTCCATCCGAGGAAGCATTCGGCCAGGGCGTATCGTATAGTGATGCCGGGAGCACCTTTGCCGTATTCGGAGGGTGTCATGCCCAATCGGGATTTCAACTGATCGTAGGCCCGGCCCGGGCCTGAGTAGCCGGCCTGATAAACCGCGCTGGTGACTGAACTGCCGTTATCCAGGGCTCCCAGGAATCGGTCCGACTGTTTCGTTGTTGCATAGTCTTTGGGTGTAATCCCGGTAAGCTTCTTGAAAAGACGGTGAAAATGACCCGGACTCATATTCGCTTCGGCTGCCAGTTCGGCCAGTGAAGGCTGAACCGGGGATGATTCGATACGGCGGCAGGCGGCAGTGATAAGGCCGGCCTTGACTTCAGTCATCGGTGTGGAATCGGGACTGCAGCGTTTACAGGGCCGGTAACCGGCCTGTTCCGCATCAGAGGTGGTTGAGTAAAACTCGACGTTACTCCGTTTAGGCAGACGGGAGGAGCAACCGGGCCGGCAATAGACCCCGGTGGTCTTCACCGCATATACGAAGGTTCTCTCCGCCCCGGAATCCCGATTCTTCACAGCCGTCCAAAGTTTATCGTCCACGTTTAAACACCCTTCCGTCGATGACAAGAAGTCCTGTGACAAGAACCAGCAGCGCCGCCAGTTCCTGCATGCGAATCATTTCTCCAAGAATTGCCGCTCCCAGGAAGATGGCCACGAATGGGATAATCATGGTGACCAGCAGGGCGTTCCCAGCTCCGGCCCGCTTCAGTATGCGGAAGTAGAGAATGTAGGCAAGTGCCGTGGAAATCACCGCCAGGCCCAGGACAGCCATGACGGTTTGTGTCCCGGGCCATGCCATTTTCCAGGGTTGATCGACAATCAGGGCCGATGGAATGAGAATCAGGGACGATCCGATGAGCTGTCCCCCGGCAATGATGATGGGATCCATACCGGCCTTACCGAACCTTTTCCCGAATATCCCGGCTATGGAATAGGCGAGCCCGGCACCCAGGACAGCCAGCCGGGGCAGTGTATCGAACCCAGAATTGCGGAGGGCGCCGGGTCCGATCAATACGATGACACCGACCAGTCCTATAAGGACTCCGATGAACCGGGATGGAGTGAATTTCTCATCTTCGGTGAAAAAATGGGCCAGGATAATGACGAAGATCGGTGTGGTTGCATTGAGGATCGACGCCAGACCCGCCGTAATCCGGGTTTGACTCCAGACGATGAGGGCGAAGGGTATGGCATTGTTGATAAAACCCATCAATAACAGATTGCCGGCCATTTTCAGGGATAAGTTATAACGGCGTCCTGTCAGGAGAATGACGGTGTTCAGTATGATCGCGGCGATTGACACCCTCAAGGCGACGATGGTGAAGGGAGGCAGCTGCCGCAAGGCGGCGCCGGAGAAGATGAACGCACCACCCCAGAGGAAACCCAATGCGAAAAGTATCAGCCAGTCGGAAGCGGTCATCTTCATGTTTCTGATGATAGAGCAGACTTCCCGGTAATGACATCCCGAATCTTGCGAAGTAATTCCTTACCAGTATCCACTTTCCATATCAAGATCGAGATCTTCAAGCAGCACTGATTTGTCCTCGAGTGTTTCAAGATAGAGCCGGCTGTTCTTTATCTGAAAGCCCAGAGGCGTTGCAGCGTATGCTTCCAGCAGGGCATCGGAGACTTCTTTCATCCGTGGAAGAGACCAGAGGTGGTAAGTTTCATCAATATTTCCACCACCGGTAAAACCATGCTGATAACTGATTACCGCCCATTTTCTATCGGGACTGACCTCTATCAGGTTAAGTGAAAGGAACTCACCTTCAGCGGTATACCCTTTTTCATGTGCAATTGCCTGGGCATCCACAAGAAGCAGTTTTCTGTTCTCAGCTGTTTCAATAAAGATCTTTCCGCTGTCCGGCTCAAGCGAAACGTTGGTAACCTGTTCGTCGGGTGTCAGGAATTGACCCGGATCCTGTTTGCTGAAATCAATCCCGGCAATACAGGTATCATCCCAGATACTGCCTGGATACACCGATACGATTTCAAATTTCAGAACAAGAAAATCCTGTACACCGGTTTCATCCGGATAATCATACTTGTAGTACTTGAATCCCTCTTCACTGAAGGCCGCTACATCACCTGCGTCAAAAGGCAGTTCAATCTGCTGGGCACCCATCTCATCACTCAAGGTGATAAGTGCGGATTCATCCATTGGCAGAAGGTCCGCTTCAAATCCTGTCTGTCCCTCTCTGCCATCGAAAGTAAACCCTGCATATATTGAAACCCTGAGTTCTTTTACCCGGTTGTTCTTGATAAAAAGATCTTCCGACTCCTGATATCCATTATGGATAATCAGATATTGCATAAACGGTCCTGGAATCCCGACAAGAACATAGGAGCCGATTCCGGGACCCTCCTCCCCTTCCACCCAGGAAGTTGCAGGATCGCTGTCAAAAAGATTCCACGGGCTGTATCTGCCGATTTCCATAAGCTCTGAAGGTTTTTCCAGTTCCGACGAAGCGGAATAAATTCCCCCGGCATCGTCGAAGAAGACACTTTCCCACTGAGCGAAGAGAGAAGATACCGGAATGAAAAGAATGAAAAAAAGGAGTAATTTCTTCATAAAAAAAGAATAACCCCGGAAAGCCGTTAACACAAGATACTCCGAATTAATGACGGAGTTCGGTAAGGCGGTATTGTTGAAATTCCTTGACGCCGGATTTTCCGCCTCATAGAATATTATCCAACTATTTTTTTGTTTTGCCGATCCTGCCGGAAAGGGTTTCCCATGAGTTTGCTACCGGAAACAATCGATTCAGAAGAGATGCTCGATGATGTTATCAGTGAACCGTCGGAAGAACTGACGGGTCTCTGTGCAGGTTGGAAAGGCATGACCGCTATTCTCGGAATCGGAGGAAAAATGGGCCTGCATATGGGAATGATGCTGGCAAAGGCCGGGGAGCGTTCCGGGTCCTCAAGCGATATCACCGGTATTTCAAGATTCTCGGATCCAGCGGCCCGGGAAAAGATCGAGACGAGGGGTGTTCGAACCATCTCTGCTGATCTTATGGATCCGGATGCCGTGGCAGGTCTGCCCGACGCGGATCGAATCGTATATATGGTCGGCAGAAAATTCGGTACCGATGGATCCGAATGGCTCACCTGGGCCGTGAATACCCTGATACCTGAGGCGGTATGCAGACGATATGCCGGCACTCCGATTGTGGCCTATTCCACCGGTGCGGTGTACGACCGGGTTCCGGTGAACAGCGGCGGGGCAAAGGAATCGTCGCCCCTTACACCATTGGGTGAATACGCGAACTCCGCAGTGGGCCGGGAGAGAATCTTCGACTACATGAGCGAAAAAACCGGGACGCCGGTCTGCCTGGTCAGGCTCTTCTATTCTATCGATTTACGTTACGGAGTGCTTCGGGACATCGGGGACAAGGTGGCGGCCGACGAGCCGATCGACTTGAATATGGGATATGTGAACGTCATCTGGCAGGGTGACGCCATCAACCAGTCCCTCCTTGCTTTTCCACATTGCAGTGTGCCTCCCAGGCCTTTGAATATCACCGGTCCGGAAATTGTTTCGATTCAATATGTCGCTGAGAAGTTCGGCGAGATGCTTGGGCGAAAGCCGAGATTCACGGGAGAACCGGCAAACGATGCTCTTCTGGGAGATTCCGGAGCGGCGGTGGAGCTGTTCGGTCCTCCCGAAGTATCACTGGACCGGATGATAATCTGGATCGCCGAGTGGATCAGAGCCGGTGGAAGAAGTCTGAACAAACCGGCTCATTACGAGGTTCGTAACGGCAAATACTGAAATGAATTATATAAAGGACTCAGCCATGAAAATTTCCGATATTCCGAAGAACGTTCTTGAACTGTTTCAGGACGGCTGTGTCATTCCCGCTCTGCCGCTGGCTCTGCACTCCGATGGAAGTTTCGATGAAGTGAGCCAGAGGGCCATCCTTCGGTATTACATTGATGCCGGTGCCGGTGGAGTGGCTGTCGGAGTTCATTCCACCCAGTTTGCCATCCGGGATATTCCCGGTTTCTTTGAGAAAATCCTGAGCTTCGCATCAGTTGTGATGGATGAATGGTCGGAACGTCGCAGCCGTCCGATCGTCAAAATCGCCGGAATCTGCGGTAAAACAGGCCAGGCGCTTGAAGAGGCGGGTCTTGCCGTCGAGCGGGGATTCCATGCGGGTCTGGTCAGTCTGACGGCCCTTGCCGGGAAGCCGGAGTCGGAACTGCTGGAACACATCCGAAATGCTGCGGGAGTCATCCCTGTCATCGGATTTTATCTTCAGCCGGCTGTA
>DAOVYP010000070.1 GCA_030635565.1 Spirochaeta sp.
ACTATCATAGAAACCTCCGACAAAACCAGATCTGGTCTGGTCTTATATAGTATGCTTCAAGTTTTTCGAAAAATCAAGAATTGTTCCCCTTCTCAAGATCTTTACAACACTTTGAGAACTAAGGCCCCTGAGGCTTCCCTTCCCGTACTCCTTTCCCGACTTCACGACTCCCCAGAGCCCTCCCGAGAAAATCCCTGATAGTCTCCGCCACAGCCAGCCCAACCCCGGCGGTTTTCGCTATCTCACCGGAACTTTGGTCATAAATCCCTTCCAGGGACTTGTAGGTGGTCAGCAGCTTGGCACTCTTGGACGGACCGATGCCGGGAACCCCTTCCAGGGTCGACAGATTCAGATTCTTCGACCTCAATCGCTGATTGTGGGTCGTTGCAAAGCGGTGCGTTTCATCCCGGACATGCTGGAGAACCCGCAGTCCCGGGTCTCCTTCCGGCAGATGTATCGCTTCGGCGGTATCAGGCAGCCAGAGTTCTTCATCCCTCTTGGCAAGCCCCACCAGGGAAATCCTGCCGTCGAGATCCAATGCCTCAAGCACCTTCCGGGCCGAAGAAACCTGACCCTTACCCCCGTCAACCAGAATCAGGTCCGGCAGCGGTTTATCTTCGTTCAGCAGGCGCTGGTAGCGCCGGGCCACCGCTTCGGTGATGGCCTTGTAGTCATCCACCTTGCCTCCGGTACTCAAAATTTTATAATGCCGATATCCGGCCCGGTCGGGGCGACCATCGATAAATGAGATGAGAGATGCCACTGTGTACTTGCCGTGGAGCTGGGCAATATCAAAACCCTCAATACGCCGAGGTACAACCGGCAGGGATAAAACCAGCTTCAATTCCTCCAGGGCCGGTCGGTCTCCCTCTTTCCGGATCAGGTGATCCAGTTCGGCACCGGCATTCTGCCTCACCATGGCCTGAACAGCCCTATCTTTTTTATCCGCCGGGATGAGAATTTTCGGGGTGCTTCCCTCATTTTCACTGAAGAATCTCTCCAGCAGGTTCCCGGGATGCTCCGGAAGGAACAGCCGACCGGGGCGCTCTCTCCCGGTCTCGGAATAGTACTGAATCAGGAATTCCGGAACTGCCTCCGACGGCGTTCCCGCATACTCGTTCATGTACAGTTCCCGGCCGGTCACCTGGCCGCCCCGCATCAGCATCACGGCAAAAACCACGTAGCGGCCTGATGCGACAAAGTCGATGTAATCCCTGGCCTCTTCCCGGAAATCCATCACCGTGGGTTCCGCCTCCAGAACCTCCAGTGAAGTCAGGGCGTCCCGAAGGTCGGCAGCTCGTTCGTATGCCTGTTCCGCAGCGGCCTCCCGCATCTGTTTCTCGAGCTCCTTTTTGAACCCGACAGTCCGGCCTGAAAGCATGGTTTTCACTTTTCGAACAATTTTACCGTATTCCTCCTCGCTGATTTTTCCGACACAGGGCGCCGGACAACGTCCGATATGGTGATAAAGACAGGGCTTGTCCCGCTTTTTCAGTACCTTGCAGCGTCGAAGGGGATAGAGTTTCCGGATCAGATTGATGTAGACATCAACGGCTTTAACGTTAGGATAAGGACCGAAATAGGCCGATCCGTCACGGACGATGCGCCTCGTACGAAAAACCCTTGGAAAGGCTTCGGATGTTATCCTGATAACCGGATAACTCTTCCCGTCCTTGAGGTTGATGTTGTAACGGGGAGAATACCTTTTGATCAGGTTATTCTCGAGAACCAGGGCTTCATATTCCGTCGCCGTCAGTATCGCTTCGATATCCGCGGCCTTTTCCACGAGAAATCTGGTTTTAATGTCCTTTTCGCCTGTAAAATATGATGAGGCCCTGGATTTAAGGTTCTTGGCCTTTCCGACGTAAATCACCTTGCCTCTGGCGTCCCGCATGATGTAAACGCCGGGGGTTCCGGAAAATTGTCGGACTTTGTTCTTTAATTTATCAGACATGGCAATATACCGATATTAACGATAAGCGAATGATGTGAAAACAAAAAGATACAGACTGTCTATCTTGTTGATTCTCCTGGTGATCTCATGGCTGCCCGCGGGTGAAACCATCCGTTACGGTGCCGGTGAGGGATGGGAAAGTACCGTTTCCGAAGGCCTGCGGGAAACCGACGGCTGGCGGGGAGAACGAGCCCTTACCCTGTCACCCCTGGGGCGCAACCCGTTCCTTTCGGATACCGCGGATCTTGAGGGGGATGTCGTCCCCGGGGATATAGATCTTCTTCTTCTGGCGGAACCTCACGGAATGGAGAATCCCGTCGGTCACTACCGGATTAAAGGCCACTATGAAATTTCCAGTCAGTTTGCCGCCCGGGGAGAAACGTCCATTCGTCCGGGACCGTCCGGACTGGAACTCTATCCTTCCGCTGCAGCCATGTGGGCTCCCGGAACCGAGTGGGGAGATTTCACCCTGGACTTCCGCCTTCGCCCGGCAACCTTGAGAAACGGCGAAGTGTTCCTGTCATGGCAGGGCCGCGGAGCCGATGGTGAGCTGCAGAGTGTTGTCGCCCGGGTAGAAAATCGGAGAATTGTCTGGGACTTTCGGGGATTTCTCCGTCACGATACCGACCGTTTTCTGAATCTCCGTCTGACCAGTCCGCCGCTGATTCCCGGTGAATGGCGTCACCACAGAATTCGTTTCAAAAGAGACGCCTCGGATACGGGGCGTTCCGGCGCATCCCCCGGCCTTCTGGAATACCTCGTGGATGGAATTCCCTCGGATATGGTTCACGCCACACCTTCAGGAAGAGAAAGCTCCGAACCGTTTTCACCCCGAATCGGCAGCCTGTCGGATCAACCGATACTCCTGGCCCCGTCATTCAGCGGCTATATCGATGAATTCCGTCTGGCTTCTGCATATGACTCGACACCTCCCGCAGGCGGCTACTCCAATCTTGAAACAGCTGTATCGGGAAAGGGGCGCATCAATCCCGAAGATTCAGGATTCCCGGGGTCTTCCCTCACCGGAGTACGGGTACGATTCGACGCGCCCGGTTCCACACTGGTCAGATTCTTCGCCCGGGCCCTGAACAACCGGGATGAACTTGGGATTGTCGGCTTCCCGGTTCCAGGTAACCCGGACTGGACGGAACTCGAAATGGTCGAAGAACCCGAGGATCCGACTGGTTTCGGCCGCTGGTATAGCTGGAAGTCAGACCGTTCCATCACAGGGCGCTACTTTGTCGTCGGATACGTCCTCGATCCCGATCCCGGCGCCGACCTTGCACCAGTTCTGTCGGCCCTGGAAATAGAATACGATCCCCGGCTGCCTCCCCGGCCACCACGAGACCTGCGCTGGGAACGGGACAATGACAACCGTATCCGGATTTCCTGGAGCAGTGATGCCGAAGAAAGCGTTGCAGGCTGGTGGATATCCTGGGGTCCAAGGCCCGGTGATTATGCCGCGACAAACAGTGAAGAAGTCATCAGGGGCAGCGCATGGGTTCCAAGGGATCCCTTCAGCGGTGAAATTCGGCAGGAGTTCATCTGGCCCCGGGATATCGAAAACCGAATCATCTATACATCCGTGAGAGCAGCGTGGGAGGATGGAGCACCTGCTGCAGGCAGGGACAGCCCCGGGGATTACAAAGCCCTGAGTGAACCGACCGGGGAGATGAATTTCCGCCCATGAAAAACATTGTTGACGGCACCACCTGGAATGACTACCTCATCAGCGCAGTCAGGGCATTCCGGCTGAAAGATCTCGATCTGTCTGAACAACGTCTGGACAAGGCCTTTGCCGCCGGCGGAGATGACATTGCATATCTGTATCTTCTGGCCGGTCATATTGCCCATTCCCGGGGAGCCGCGAAGGAAGCCGAGAAATCCTGGAAAAAGGTTCTCGATATCGAACCGGACAATTCCGAAGCCTGGAACAACCTCGGGGTCCTGTATCGCAAGCAGGGAGATGATGAGAAAGCCCTCGCCGCATTCCAGGAAGCCGCGGAGCGGACTCCCGGAAAGCCGGATATTCCCTACAATATCGGAAACCTCTATAAATCTTCCAACCGTTTCGATGAAGCCATTTCATACTACAACAAGGCGATTGAAATCGACCCGGAATACGCTCCGGCCTTCAACAATCTGGGAACCCTGTATGAATCAAAAAAAGAACGCAGCAAGGCTCTCGAGGTTTTCCGGAGAGGGCTCTCCGCCGATTCAGGCGACGCCTCTCTTCGTTTCAACATGGGACTGGTCTATCAGGAGGAAGAACGCTGGGACGACGCCCGCACTGCTTTCGACACGGCGCTGAAGAACCGCCCCGGATGGGTTCCCGGACTGAACAACCTGGGAATCGTTCTTCAGGAACTTGGAAAAGAGGACGAAGCCGCCCGTACGTTCCGTACCCTTCTGGACATTGAACCCGAAAATGTCAGCGCCCTGAATAACCTGGGGGTGGCCTACGAGCACCTCGGCCGAACCGACGATGCCCGTCAATGCTTTAAACAAGCCCTGGATGAGGAACCGGATTATATTAAGGCCGCTCTGAATCTTCACGACTCCTATCGGGAAAACCAGGAACTCAACGAAGCCCTCGAAGAGATCAACAAACAAATCACTCACCATCCCAGAAATCCTGAAATCGGTGTCAGAATGGCCCGAACACTTATGGGACTCACCCGGTGGGAAGAAGCCGAACGCAGCCTGGATCATGTGCTGGAGCGGGATTTGGAGTATCGCGATGCCCTGAGGGCGAAAGCCGATCTCTTCCTGGCTACCAAACGTCCGGATGAGGCCGAGGAAATATTGAAGCGGCTCCCCCACGATCCGGAGATGGTCCGGGATCTGGCGAAACTCAATATCTCCTCAGAACGAGCCGAAACCGCAGAGCGGCTCCTGGAAGAACTCATCGTCGTTAATCCTGATGATGCCGAAAGCCGCCGCCTCATGGCCGATCTCGTTGCAGGCGACAGACCGGAAGAAGCCGTCCGTCTCCGTGAGGAAGCAGCGGGAGCGGATCCCGGGAAAACCGGTGACTTGATTTCCCTGGCCGAGATCTACGGCCGCATGGGACAGAAAGATCAGGCCCTTGGCAAACTGGACGAGGCCGTCAGCCTTCTGGGATCCCGGGGTGAAGCGGAAGACCTGGATGAAATGAATGCGGTTCTGGGTCTGTATGAGAAGGCCGCCACCGCCCTGGAAAGCGAAAAGGGCGACATGTTCACCGAGCGTATCGCCCAATTGGGCAGAAAGCTGCATTCGGCAATGGGCCGATCCGGAAAAGA
Source organism: Spirochaeta sp. (assembly GCA_030635565.1). GTDB lineage: Bacteria > Spirochaetota > Spirochaetia > DSM-2461 > DSM-2461 > UBA2779. The sequence continues at coordinate 5,239 of DAOVYP010000070.1, forward strand.
TGTCCTGCACAGAGGGCAAATCGCATCCGAGGAAATACCCGTCGACGAAGAAGATGCCCTCTCCCTCCTGGACCTCAACGCCATGGAGCCGGTTATCCGGATCAACGAGGAAGAGGAAACCGTCTTCCTTGAGGAATCATCGGAAGATCTGGAAGATGCCTATACCGAGCTCTACCAGCCTGAACATATGAGCGATGAACCGGGATTCCCCCAGGGACAGGGTTATCCGCAGCAACATCTGGAAAGTCCTCCTCCCGCACCTGTTTCCCCGGCAGATCTCACAGGTCAGGCAAACCAGGCAAACCAGGCAGGCCAGACAGGTCAGGCTGGTCAGGCACCCGCGGGCCCGCCGGTTCATATTCACCTGCCGGCTCAGTCTGCATTCCCTCAGGCTCCCCAGGTCGTGTACCAGGATATCCGCCCTGTTTCTCATCAGCCACCACCCCCGCCGCCTTCACCTCCACCGGTGAGTACACCTGAAATCTCCGTCGAAGATCTGTCTGATGAAGACATCCCTGAATTTCCAAAAGAGGAAGATGATGATTCTCTGAAGCTGGAAATCATTGAATCGGACGAGACGCTTACCGAAGAGGAGAGTCCGATTGAAAGCAAGCCCTTCGAGGAGGAAAGTTCCGGGGAAGCGGGTTCCGTAGAGGAAGAAGATGATGATGAGAATCACTTCTTTATCCCGGACAGCGACGCGCTCTCGGAAGAACTGCCTGTAATCTCCGAACCCGAACTTCCCGATGCCGATTTGGTCTTCGCCCAATCACTCATGCTGGAAGAAGACGATGAGGAAATCGTTCTGACAGAAGATTTCGATGAGCAGGAAGAAATCGAAGAAATCGAAGAAATTGAGCCGGAACCAATGCCGGAAGAGGGGAACGAAGACATTCCCGGTGAAACGGTCGAGCCGAATAAAATGGCGGATATGTTCAAATATCTGTCCGACCTCACCGATGAAACCACCGGTGAAGGCCGGCAGCAGCTCATTGAAGATGGAGTTCCGTTGAAACTGGCTGGAATCCATGCCCGGTTGAGCGGTGAGCCAAAGTTGCGGGAAACCGCTCAGAAATACGACCGCCGCCGTCGGGATCGTCACAATATCGAGCTTAACGAAAAGAATATCAAAGACAGTCTGAATGCCTTCAAAGACCTGGCTGAGGCCTATCCCAATCACAGTGTCAGCGAGAGCCTCAGCAAGAAACTCAGTAAAATCATGTCTTTCGTCAGCCGCAGCAAAGATGAAGGCGGAAACGACAGTAACTGAACCTGCAGATCAGGAATCGGTCAGTTTTATCTCGAACCGTTCAGCGGCATTTCCGGTAATCCCGTGGGGCTTGCCATTCAGCATCATTTTCAGTCCAACCATTTCCTCATTGGAAAAACGTACTCCACCCCACAGATGGCGTTCGAATGATTCGAAAGCCATGGGGCAGACCTTCGACGCCAGATCCCGCAATACTTCGGCATAATCTCTGATTTCTTTCTGAGCGTGGGGGTCCAGGCGAAGCTTCAGGAAGCGAAAAAGATTGTGAAGATCAATCTGCCAATACCACTCAGTGTACAGGCTCAAGGGCAGAACCACCCGGGCCAGTTCACGGGCTGTTCCCTCTTCAAGAAGTTTTTTATAGCCGGCATAAGCATGCTTGTGAACTGCGCCGATCGCAGCCCGCACCCCTTCCGCACGGTCAGGGGCCATGGGAACCGGCATCCGTCCCTGTTTGTTGTCGGTACTCTGCTCAGCCACATCCTCGGGCGCCGGAACGTAGAACTCATCCGGCATCACACTGTAGCGGCCTGATATTTCATTCAGCCTTGCGGTACGGTGACGTACCCATTGCCGGGCGACAAATATCGGCATCTTTGCATGAAAAGTGAAAATCACCTGTTCAAACGGCGAAGTGTGTTCGTTTCTCAGCAGATAATCGATCAGTCCCGCATCCTGCCGGACAGTTTTCGTCCCCTCTCCGTATGAAACCCTTGCGGCCTGGACGATGCGCTGATCGCCTCCCATATAATCCACAAGACGGACAAAACCCTTGTCCAGCACCGGAAATTCCCTGTCCAGAATCTCTTCCGCTGCAGGTACTACACATCGACCCACTGCTGTCTCCTCAATATCATCTATTGTTGACCTCCGATGCTCCAAAAGTCTCGATATGTGCGGCGCCCCGGCTGGCGTCTAATATGCGCCGGCGAAAATCCTCCAGAGCCGAAACCGGAACGTCTATCGATAAACGTACCGTTGTATCAAACCTTTCCTCGACAATCAGTCCGCCGAGCTCTCCAGCCAGGCGGGCCGTGTATTCAAAGAGCGCATAATCCACTCTCAGCTCAACCCTGTTTCGTTCTACAAGAAGAACTTTAGGCATCGATTCAAGAGCATCCTGACAACACCTGCCGTAAGCCGAAGTCAAACCTCCGGTCCCCAACTTCACACCGCCGAAATACCTCACCACCGTAACCAGTATTTCAGTAAGACCGCCACCGACGATGGGGTCCATGATCGGCCGGCCGGCAGTTCCATGGGGTTCGCCATCATCGCTCATCCCCCGGAGAGCCGCGTCATTTCCCAGAACATAAGCCCAGGCAACATGGCTGGAGCGGGGATGCTCAAGCCGGAGTTCTTTAATCCGCTTACGGGCGGCGTCGACGCTTATCACCTTCCGGGATTCGCCGATAAACCGGGATTTTCGTTCGGTGAAATCGGAATGTCCCGTCCCTGACGGTATCCAGAGTTCGGGCATGGCTTAGTTTAGCCTGACGGCGTACGGGGGGGAAAGCGTTCATTGCCTGAACCTGTTCTTCACTTTATTCAAATAACGGCTTCATATACATAATTATTAATTTATTCAATATAATATTAAATTTAAATTGACATTTTTATTATATTGTTACAATATTATTATAGGAGTTAATAATGAAGCATTCGTGGCAGTCTTTGATGAACCTTCTTGGAGGGAAAGCGTTTCGGATTGAACGAGTCCGTATCGCTGATTCTGATATTGCCGTTGAAGGTGATTTCACGCCACCTCCACTGGCTTGTCTTTCCGTTGACGATCAAATGTTCGCTGCGGCTTTTCTGGCTTCTCACGGCTCCATTAAAAAAATGGAACTGTTGTTCGGTATCAGCTATCCGACGGTAAAAAACCGGCTGAATCACATCGTCTCCCGTCTGGATGTTCCGAAAGTGGAAGTCGGACCATACGTGGGCTGCGGGTTCACAAAAGAAATTCTGGAGAAGCTGGACAGGGGAGAACTCTCCTTCGACGAGGCCATGGAGGAATTGAAATGATCCCGATGGTGATGCGTCTGGTTGTTTCGGGTGCTGATTCGAACAACAGAAAAAAAGGATCGGTGAATTTATGGCTGCCGTTATTTCTCCTTTGGATTCTGATCCTGCCCCTGATCATCATTGTTC
>DAOVYP010000579.1 GCA_030635565.1 Spirochaeta sp.
GAACTTTACAGAGGGGCCGAATACGTCGTCGATTTCCTGCCAAAAGCAAAAATAGAGGTTGCCGTTTCGGACGAACTGGTCTAGCAGATTATCGAAGCCATCAGCAACAGTGCGAAGACCGGCAAGGTCGGCGACGGCAAGATATTCGTGACGCAGCTCGATCAGGTCTTGCGCATCCGAACCGGTGAAACCGGCGACAGCGCATTGTAAATTCTATTTATCTTCAATCTACTCGAAAGTAAAATTCTCTGGAAGCTGGTCTTCGCCAGTACCTTCGGGGACCCACCATAGATCCAAAATTGTAGATGTCGGAGCCCTGGTGTTGAAGATCGGGATGACCTTCATTCCAATCTCGGGTTCGCCCATGCACAAATAGCCCATCAGGACTGTGCTGACTCCTTTGAATTCCACGTTAATGAACTTCAGGGGTCTGGGTAACAGGTTGAAAGCGCCGGTTCTCTCCGTGATCATAAAAGTGTGTATCCTGGATGTTTTTTTGGCTATGTCGGTCATATCGATAACAGTTGCCTTCACAAGGCAGTCAGGACAGTGGATCCGGAAGGGCTGAAAGATTGATCCGTGTCCTTCTTCACAATCAGGATTATCACATCGGGTAGCCAGTAATTTACCCTTGCCCAGAGATTCAAAGAATATCGATTCGCCGCCGTAGGCGTGAATATGAACAATATCCCTGGGATTGGTCACGCCCATCAGGCTCCCTTCCTCGTTCCTGATCGGTGTGTTCGGTGAGGGGAAGTGGAACTTGCCGGATGGTTTATATCTGTTCTTTACCACCTGCACTGTGCCTCGGTTTTCTGCACTGCTCATTTGAATGTGCCTCCTGAAAGTACGTGATCCGGATGTTGCAGTATGGTGCAGGTCACGTGGGAACCGACCCCTGCGTGGCTGATGGCCAGCCCGCGTTTTGCCCCCCGGACCTGGAGGTTCTGCCAATCAGCGGGTTTTTTCCTGTTGAACCGGGCCCACTTCTTTTCGTCGCCATGCATCTCGCCCCACCTGTTCCACAAGTGGTGCCCGACCTCGATCAACTGCATGATCCCGGTAGCGCCTACGGCGTGCATGCAGCCGATCAGTCCACCGGAAAGATTGGCCGGAAGTTTACCGGGTTCTCCCGTTCTGGGATTGGTGTGATAACAATCGCCGGATTCCACGTAGGTCCTGCCCTCGCCGTAGGGCCGGATGCCGATGTCCTCGTAGGTTTGCATATCGCTGATGGTGAATGCGTCGTGCAATTCCACCAGGTCGAGGTCCTCGGTAGGATCATGGATGCCCGTCATTCCGTAGGCGTAGTAGGCAGCCATCCTGGCCGCCAGGAATCCGGTGAATCAGGGATACCGGTCACCGCCAGGGAATCTCTGCCCGAGATCGGCATACTGCTCCCTGGTTTCATTGGGCAGCAAGGGAATTTCCATGGGTCTTCTGTCAGCAGGTCTGAGCGTATGGCTGGCGGCCGCGATGTCTACCCTGAGCGGATTATCGGTCAGTTCGAAAGCGGTCTTTTCATCCGCGAGAATCGCTGCACAAGAGCCAACGGACATCAGGCAGCAGTCCAGCGCCCGCA
>DAOVYP010000503.1 GCA_030635565.1 Spirochaeta sp.
ACTTCAATGTGGATCCTGAAACCGATGTTCCCGTGGTAGCCGTGGCCCATCCCAAACCCGGGGATCGTGTGGGACGGATGCTGCCAATCATCGGTACGGCTCGGGATGATGACGGTATCTCAAGAGTCGAAGTGAGTATCAACGACGGTTCCTGGCGGCCGGCTTCCGGAGCGGAAGCCTGGTCTGCGGTTCTGGATGCCGGAGCCCTGGGAGACGGCCCTCATACCATGGCTGTAAAGGCTGTTGATTTGAACGGGCTGGAAAGCCCTGTCGTGATTGTGCCTTTTATCGTGGATACTTCGTCCCCTGTCGGCGGTGTAACAGAACCTGTGTCCGGCGCCCTCATCTCCGGAAAAACCACATTCTCAGGATCACTTGAAGACCCCAACGGTATCGAAAAACTGGAAATCTCCCGGGACGGAGGGGAGAGCTGGGATAATTTGAGATTTTCCAGGGATAAAGAGACCGGTGCCGCGTTATTTGACGTGAGCCTGGACAGCAGGGATATGGAAGAAGGCCCTGTGGTCTGGTGGTTCCGGGGAATCGATACCCAGGGCAGTATTTCCGAAGTCCCATTCCTGTTCTTCGTTGACAATCAGGGACCGGACGTAATCCTGGAGCTGCCGATTATCGGCGAGGATGGCGCGGAACCTGTACCGGGAAACGTCTTCCTTGCAGGAACCGCATCGGATCTCTCGGGTGTCGTCAGTCTGAAAATTCTCGCCGGCAGGAGTGAACCCGTCGATGTTCCGGTAACTCCCGGTAATCCCTGGTGGACGTGGCCCCTGAATCTCTCCGGTCTGAAAGACAAGCAGATTGATATCGTCATTCAGGCCACCGACGGAGCCGGCAATGTCTCCGAGCGGAAAGTCCGTATTCCTCTGGATTCTGAATCCGATATTCCGACTCTATCCATCGATAATGCCGAAGCTTTTCCGGACGCGGTTTACCCCTTTGGAAATACTTATCTGACAGGTGTTTTCACCGATGATGACGGCATCGGTGCCGTCATCTGGAAAGCCGGCGATGCTGAAGGAAGAATCGACGAAGTAGAGCGCTCCTGGCGTCTGGATCTACCAGGGCTCCCTGTCGGTACCCTGGAAATTGAATTGACCCCGGAGGATCGTTTCGGCCTTATGGGGGAACCGGTTGAACTGACATTCCGGGTTGCTCCGGAGCTGCCGTTAATCTCTCTCGAGAGCATCTCGGATCATGCTGCCGAAGCGCCTGTTGAATGGACCCCGGGCGCCATCATCTCATCTTCCGGCGGAACCGTCCTGGGATCGGTAATTTCCGACGCAGGCAGAGATATCGTACTGACCTATATATCCGCCGGCGGAGAGGAAACCACGCTGTCCCTCAAAGCCGATCCGGAGAGGCCCGGCCACCTGACTTTCAGTATTCCAGTTCGAAAAGGCGAGGAACCCGGTTCCCGCAACTTCATACTCCGGGCCACCGACGGATACGGTGGGGAAGCGGTACTTGGATCGGGTTTTTACCAGGAGGCCGCTCCGGATGACAGCGGCAACGTACCCGATCCCCGCCTGGGTGACGAAGCGGTGAATCTGCCGCTCCCCTTCCTGCGGGAAAAAGACGGCGCCGCCATTCTCCTGCCCGGTCAGCCGCTGCAGGGCTGGACTTCCGGTGCCTCGGCCGCAGGTGCCACCATCGAACCTGCGAGTCCGCTATTGCGGTTACGAACTAAAGGCTCCTCCTTTACCATCGAAAGCCTGGCACCGGGGCTGAGTAAGCCTGTCAAGGTTGTGCTGGCCGATGGTTCAACATCCCGGACTCTGCTGATACTCACCGATCATGATTCACCCGAGTGGGAACTGGACAACCCTGATTACGGCGCCTGGTCCACCGGTACACTGGCAATATCGGGCACCGTTGTCGATGTTGGCGGCGTAGCCTCGGCATCCTGGGCCCTGGAAGGACGTTCTTTCACACCCATTAATATAGAAGAGCGGGGGGACAGGAGATTTGTTTTCGACTTCGAAGCCGATTTCTCCGGTCAGCCCGACGGAACAAAAATCATGATACTCCAGGCCGAAGATGAGGCGGGCAACCGTTCCGAATTCCGGCTTCCTATCGTTCTGGATACCGTAGCACCAATTCTCGTCATGGCCCTGCCTCCGACAGATAAACCCGTGGGTGCTAAAAGTACACTGGTTTATAAAGTTCCCGGAGATG
>DAOVYP010000398.1 GCA_030635565.1 Spirochaeta sp.
AGTATTGCGAGCCATGCCGCATTGAATCCGTCGGATTCGATGGCACTCATATAGAGTGAGAACACCATGACGATTGTCGAGAAGAATCTCAGGAGGACGCGGCCGGAATCCCTCCTGAGAAATATCAGGATGCAGCCGGCTAAAGCTGAGAACCCGCCGATGAGGGCCAATAAGGCGAGAAAGATGTAAGCTACGGCGTGCTCCAGCAGGTCGGAAAATGACACCAGAAACAGCAGACCCAGAAGAACAGACAGAAGGGCAATTGTGCCGGATTTCCGGCCCGACCGACTTGCGATTCGGTGGCTTAAACCAGGCTGTAAATCCCCGCGATTCATGTGGTTTATTATACACTGCCGTACGTATATGAACCTGAACTATAATATCTCCGGAGGGAAACGATGGACCCCAACGAGCTGCGGGAGGAAATCCGCGCCAGAACCGAACTCTCATACAGCCGTTCCGGCGGACCCGGTGGTCAAAATGTCAACAAGCGGGATACCAAGGTCACCCTTCGGCTGGCTGTCGATGAACTGGAAAGCCCCGGGGAGGCCGGTCTGGAACGTATCAGACGGCGTCTTTCAGGGCGTATCAGCACCGAGGGATACCTTGTGATACAGGCCGACGGTGAGCGCAGCCAGGCCAGGAACCGGGAAGAGGGCCTGGAGCGGCTGGAGAACCTTATACTGCATGCCATGCGTCCCGATCCAAAACCCAGAAAGAAAACCCGCCCCTCCAGAGCGGCCAGGGAACGTCGGATTGCATCGAAGAAAAAGCGGAGTCAGGTGAAAAGTGGTCGCCGGAGAGTGTCGGGACACGGAGACGATTAAGAGAAGAAAACCGGGTCTTAAAGTGTTATCATTAAGCAAGGAAGGTTCATCATGACCCCGAAAAAACATCGAACACTGCCAATCCTGATCATCCTGACCGCGGCCTTTTTCCTGTCTTCATGTGCCGGGGGGCCGGATGCCGAGTCCCGGGTGAAAGCGGAAAACGAAATGCGAACTTATGAGAGGTTCAAATCAGATCACACTCTTAACGTCAAGGGTGACCTGGAAAAAACGGGCATCTACTACGACGGCAGGTTCTTTTATATCGTCATCAGCCTGACTGATTCCGGCACGGATCGGTATCCCGAATGGGCCTGTGACAAATTCCTGATTACACTTTACGGCTATCGGGCTCTCGATCAGAGGATGGTTTCGGACAATGAGTTTTATGAATTAACCCTGAAGTTCAAGATAGATGAAATCATTGAAGGTAAATATGAGAATATTGCCCGCGTCATGATAAGGGAAAAAGATGTTGAGGCCTTCCTCATGAGCTACAAAGAAAACAATTAATCGAAAGAGCCTCGAGAATCCTAACTTCCGACTCGTTCAGATCCTGGTAATCAGCAGTTCCAGGCTTCTCACAACATCCGCCTTCTGGCCCTCGTCGATTCCTGAACAGAATGAGCGATAAAAATCATCGAATTGAACCTGTAACTGGTTTATAAGCAGTTTGCCTTCGGGTGAAATCGATACATATTTCGACCTCCGGTCCTCAGGATTCGTTTCTTCCCCGATCCAGCCGTTCTTCAGCAGCCGCCGGATGATTTCGATCCCTGATGTCATTTCCATGTGATTGTTCGCGATGAGATCCGTTTTTCGCTGCCGACCGTGGCCGTCAAGCAGTTTCAGGAAATGGTAATCCATGATGTTGGCGAACGGTGTATCGTGTATCAGCTTATTCAGACGGCTTCGAGTCAGGTTGTTCAGGGAGACCAGGAACATTCCGATCATCGCATCATCTGCCCCGAGTCCGGCATGAGTGCCGGCCTGATGTGGAGGATTACCGCGCTGGAGCCAGGAACCGAACTCGTGCAGCCAACTCCCATCATCATTCCGATTCTCTTCTGTAAAATGCCGGTATTCACCGATTAGTGTTTCAATCCGTTCTACTGCTTCAGTGTCCATTCCCATAAAATATTATGATATAGCATAAAAATCCAGAAATAAACCTTGGCAAAGCATTATTTTTATCGTATATTATGCTATATCATAGTATATGGGAAATCTTCGCTATGATATCAAACTCAAATACGGAGGACAATACATGGCTGAAACGATGGCGATACAGACTGATGGACTGCAAAAGTACTTCGGCGATGTTAAGGCGGTGGACGGCGTTTCGATCAGCGCATCAAAGGGGAAAGTGGTTGCGCTTCTCGGTCCGAACGGGGCCGGGAAGACGACAATCATCAATCTCCTGACCACTCAGCTTATACAGGATAGTGGCAGGGCCACGGTGATGGGGTTCAATACAGTGGAGAGTCCGAAAGATGTTCGCCGCCGGCTGGGCATCACATTCCAGGAAACAAGTGTAGATCCGGCTCTCACCGGCGTGCAGGTCCTGCACTTTTCCGGGGAGCTCTACGGGATGAAGAGGCGGGAAAGGAAGGTAAGGGCCACTGAACTCCTGGAAATGGTGGGGCTGACCGATGCTGCTAAGCGGAAAACCAAGACGTATTCGGGCGGCATGAAGCGGCGGCTCGAGCTGGCCCGCTCACTCATGAATACACCGGATGTGCTGGTTCTGGATGAACCGACACTCGGTCTGGATCCTCAAACAAGGGCGAAGATCTGGGAATACATCACTCGTCTGAAGGAAGAGTTCGGAATGACCCTGCTGCTCACAACTCATTACATGGACGAAGCGGAACAGCTTTCCGACCACGTGTACATCATCGACCATGGCAAAATCGTCAGGGAAGGCAGGGCAGATGAGCTGATCCGTGATCTCGGCGACGACACAGTACGCCTGCAGGGCACGGGTGACATCAGCAGTTTCGTCAAAGAGCTGGAAAAGCTGGCGTACATACAGTCCGTTCACAGCTCCGGCGGAGAATCCATGCACCTGGGGGTCGATTCAGGTCAGAAGCGAGTACCCGGGATACTGGCGCTGGCCGCCAGTTGTGGATTTACGATAAGCGAAGTTGCCATAGATCGGCCAAACCTGGGTGACGTGTTTTTTGGAGTAACAGGGAGGGAGATTCAAGAATGATGAAAACAGCCTGGA
>DAOVYP010000413.1 GCA_030635565.1 Spirochaeta sp.
GGTGTACGGAACGACCAGCTCAATACCGTACTGCTGGTCTCACCGTTTTCACTGACTGCGGGTGCGGGATTTCTCGCCGGATCGTAGACAAATACAAGAAGGTCGCCGTAGGAGTTGTAAACCATCACCTTGCCGGCAGCGCCTCCGGAAAGAAAAACCAGACCGTCCCGGGTCTGAATATCGGCGGTTCCGGCCATCCGGAATCCGTCCCGGTAGAACCAGTCCAGTTCCCCGGGGAGCGTACCCAGCGGGATGGTGAATAAATCATGGCGTTTGAGACCAGATCCGCCGCCCTTCCCGCAGGAGGGTAGAATTGCGAATGCGGCCAGGCTGAGCAGTAAGCCTGCAGCCGATATGAACCGCTGTCGTCCGGTCAATATATGAATCCTTTACAGACAAAAACTTGGATTCGATCCTACCGGGGTGATACCCCCGATGTCAACTTGACTGTACATCCGGCACAGCAGTATCTTGGCATTCATGAGTAAAGGACTCCTCTCCGCCATATTCGGGACGAAACACGAGCGCGACCTCAAAGGATTGATGCCCATATTACATTCCGTTAACGACCGGGAATCCTGGGCGCTGTCCCTGACGGCTGAAGACTTCCCCAAACAGACGGAAATTTTAAAGAAACGACTGGCAGAGGGTGAATCTACTGACGACTTACTGCCGGATGCATTCGCTCTGGTTCGGGAAGCCTCCCGGCGCACCCTCGGTGAAAGACCCTACGATGTACAGATTATGGGAGCAATCGTCCTGCACCAGGGGAAAATCACCGAAATGAAAACCGGTGAGGGGAAAACCCTCGCCAGTATTTCCGCGGCCTACCTGAACAGCCTGGAAGGTAAGAGTGTTCATATCGTTACGGTGAACGATTACCTGGCCGAACGGGACGCAAACTGGATGAAGCCGATTTATGACTTTATTGGGGTCAGTGTCGGGTCAATCCTATCCAATATGGACCCGGAACAACGCCAGAAAGAATACGCCAAAGACATCACATACGGCACAAACAACGAATTCGGTTTCGACTATCTTCGTGACAACATGAAATGGGACAATGCCCGCAAAGCTCAGAAGCATCATCATTTTGCCATCATCGACGAGATTGACTCAATTCTAGTCGATGAAGCCAGAACACCGCTGATCATATCCGGCCCCGTGAATGAAGACGTAACCAAATACATCCAATCAGACAAGCTCGTCCGGAAATTGAATGAATGTGAAAAAGATCCGGACACCGGGGACTATCCCCCCGAAGATCCCATATCCGGTACCCAGGCTGTAGGTGACTACAAGCTTGAAGAGAAAAGCAAACGTGTAATGTTCACCAATGAGGGAATGAACAGCATTGAGAAAATCCTTCAGAAAGAGGGAATGCTGCGGGATGGAAGTCTGTTCGATGAGGAGAATTTCGAATATATCCATTATTTTACCCAGGCCCTCAAGGCCCGCCGGCTCTTCGGCCGTGACAAGGATTATGTTGTTCAGGAAGGTCAGGTTCAGATTGTTGATGAATTCACCGGACGCATCCTTCATGGGCGACGCTACTCGGACGGCCTCCACCAGGCCATAGAAGCCAAGGAAAACATGCGGCCTGCTCGTAAGAGCAGAACCCTGGCTACAATCACGTTTCAGAATTATTTCCGTATGTATGACAAACTTTCGGGTATGACGGGTACCGCAGACACCGAGGCCCGGGAATTCGGAAAGATATACCATCTCGATGTCGTCGTTATACCCACCAACCGCCCCGTAAACCGGGAGGATGATGACGATATCATATTCCTGAATGAAGATTACAAGTTCAATGCCATCTGCGATGAGATTTTCGAAGTCAATAAAAAGGGTCAGCCGGTTCTGGTAGGCACCGTGAGCGTCGAGAAGTCGGAGAAGCTCGCCAGGTACCTCACCAGGCGCGGTGTCAGGTACGAAATTCTCAATGCCAAGAACCATCACCGTGAAGCCCTCATCATCGCCGAGGCCGGTGCGAAGGGTTCGGTTACAATCGCCACAAACATGGCAGGCCGCGGGACGGACATCAAACTCGGAGGAAATCCGGAATTCCGCGCCCGCAGACGCAGTACCGATGAGACCAGTGAAGAAGAATACAAGGCCATTTACGCCGAGGAATTTGAGAAATGGCAGATTCAGAACGCAGAGGTGATAGAACGAGGCGGACTCTACGTTCTGGGTACGGAGCGGCACGAATCCCGACGTATCGATAATCAGCTCCGCGGCCGTTCGGGCCGTCAGGGCGACCCGGGATATTCCCGATTCTACATATCCCTTGAAGACGATCTGATGCGTTTATTCGGCGGAGATAAATTTCGCAACACAATGTCACGACTGGGAATGGCAGGAGGAGAACCTCTCTACCATCCCCTCATCAACAAATCACTGGAACGGGCTCAGAAACGGGTTGAGGAACGTAACTACGAAATAAGAAAGCACCTTCTGGAATACGATGATGTGGTCAGCAAGCAGCGCACCGCAATCTATACCATCCGGGATGAAGTTCTGGGTGGTGAAAACTTGAATAACAAAGTCATCGAAACCGGCACTCAGATTCTCGACATTCTTCTGGACGACTACAAAAACGACCGAAAAACCGAACCGGAAATAGCCCTGAAACGACTGGGTGAACGTCTTCTGCAGAATTTTAATTATCAGGGATCACCGGATAGCAGGCTCTCCGTCGAGACTGCACCGGAAGAAGCCAGAACAATGCTGGAGAATTATCTCCGTTCGGATCTGGAGGAGAAGATATCGCTGGCCGGCAAGGAACAGATGGAGATGTTCATCCGCTACGAATACCTTCGTCAGGTGGATAAGCGATGGCAGGAACACCTTGAAGAACTCACAGCTCTGGGCGAAGCGGTGCGTTTACGCAGTTAC
>DAOVYP010000105.1 GCA_030635565.1 Spirochaeta sp.
ACCGCTTCGAACTGCAGACCGCCAATACCGCTCCTCCCCAATACCCATGGTCCGGGGGATTCGAAAAAAGGATACTTCTGAATATTCAGTTTGGAGCGGAAATACCCATCATCGGTGGTGATTCAGAACACTGGCTCTGGTACATTGGCTTTCCGATTTCCTTCAATCTGATGAACGACTTTTTTGAAAAGACCACGGCACCGGTGATGAATACCGATTACTGGTTCGGAACGAGGCTTGAAGCCCTGTACCGGCTTGATATTCCCTGGCCCCGGAACATCGCGGTCCGTATCCTGCCGTTTTTTCATGAAAGCACACATATCGGCGACGAACTCGCCCTGCGGATGGCCGACGAGAATTCGGCCGGATACTACAGGATAAACGTCTCCTATGAAGCCTGGGAGATAACTGTCGGTCTGGACGAATGGGAGTCGGGTAACGGTAATGCCTTCAACCTGAGACTCGGTATGAGCGGACGCTGGAACTCCGACGGATACTACAGTCCCCCGCATCCGGCGGAACTGGGCTCGTCCCTCCTCCCTTCCGATATAATCCCGAGCCGCAGCGGTATGGAATATTTCGGCCAGTTCAACACTGTTATTGTCTCAGGATTCCCGGCGATAGGATCCTGGATGTTTCAGGGTGGACTCGAGTTAAGGAACCGCATCCTCTTTGATTACTTCAGTACCGCACCTGAAAAGCGTGTATGGACGGTCAATTCAACCCTGGGCTGGTACCGGTATCCCGAGGGTTCGGCGGGCCGCCGACTGGGGTTTTATCTCAAGTTTCTCGCCGGTCAGAATCCCCACGGCCAGTTCCGTGAGCAGGACGGTTATTTCGTGTTCGGAACAGGATTTTCCCTCGGTATTTGAACCCTTAAGTCGGCCTTGACCTTATCCCGGTGCGCTAGTATAGTCTGCCGGTACCTCCGGGTAGCAGATATTAACGCCGCCGGGAAGATTCAGAGGAGATCCAACATGTCCAAAGCGCATCGCGGCAGACCCCTCAAAGAGGAAACACCCGGCTCAGGTCGCGGGAACTGCCCTCTGTGTAAGCGGTCTGGCATCAAGTTGCTCTACGAATATGAAGTCGACGAGAAAAAGCTCGTTATCTGCAAGCAGTGCAACGCCGCCGTTAAAGCCGGCAAGTTCAAGGAAGCCATCGCGGCTCTCTGAGACTGCAAAATCGGAATTGTCCTCCCGACGCCCCCGGGTATCGGGTCGGACAGATCTTATCTTTTTTATTACCTATAATGAAGTCACCGTGTCATTGAATGATTCAATTTCCCTGGGACCGATATCCATTCCTTTCATCTTCCTGTCGATTGCGATTGTCACAGCCGCGGCCTACATTGCCGGTGTTCTGCCGATAAGAGGAGACAGGGAGAATCGGCGTATTTTCGGCGATCTTCTGTTCACCCCAATTCTGCCATTTCTGATCGGGTGGAAGCTCAGTCTCATCATCACCGACGGTCGGGATGTATTCATCAATCCATTGCTGCTCCTCTACAGCAGTGGTGGAATTATCAATATCTTGATCGGCACCCTCATTTCCGGAACCTGGCTGGCAGTACGCTGGAGAAAACAAAAACCGGCTGTAACCGTGAATAAGGCAATGATACGAGCCCTGGGAACCGCAGTGTTTCTCACTCTGCTTATCGGAATCGGGACATCTTTTCCGGGGAGGAATACAGCAGTAAGGGAAAAGCTGCCGGTCGTGGAATTTATCGATGAGAGCGGTGAATCATGGGATATCTCAATGGCTTCCGGTTCACCTGTCGTGCTGAATTTCTGGGCCAGCTGGTGTCCTCCCTGCAGGGCTGAGATGCCGATGCTGGAGCGCCTTCAGGATGATCCGCGGTTCAGCAGCGTCACATTCTATGCCGTTAATGCCGTCAGGACAGAAAAGCATCCCGACGACGGTCTCGAGTGGTTGAAATCCAACGGAATCGATCTACCGTTGATGTATGACAGATCGGGAGAAGCCATGAACATCTATCAGATATCAGGCCTTCCAACCACCATAGTCCTTGATGCCGAAGGCTTTGTCGTCGAACGTAAAACCGGAACCGTCAGCCGAAGCTGGCTCATCGGTGCCATCAGAAAAGCGGAGTAGTTATGGATAGTCTAATAAAGGGTGAGGACGGACTTCAGCGCTGCAGTTGGTGCGGAAATGATCCACTGTATCAATCCTATCATGATGATGAATGGGGAAAGCAGGCGTTTGACGACCGGCGTCAATTCGAATTCGTGGTCCTTGAGTCCGCCCAGGCCGGACTCTCCTGGATTACCATTCTTCGCAAGAGAGAAGCATACCGGGAAGCATATGCCGGATTCGACCCGGAGATAATCGCAGAATGGGGAGAGGCAGATATCGACAGGCTCATGAACAATGCGGGAATCGTCAGGAACCGGCGAAAAATCGAAGCGTCCATCGGGAATGCCAGGATTTTTCTGGAAATCTCATCACAATTCGGATCCTTCGCGAAATGGCTTCTGAAATTCTACGATGGACATCCCCTGGCGAACCACTGGGACAAGATGGACCAGATTCCGGTGACGACTCCTGCCGCGGAGAGTATTGCCAGGGAAATAAAAACCCTGGGTTTTCGATTTTTCGGACCTGTTATCGCCTACTCCCATCTGCAGGCTACCGGGATTGTAGATGATCACCTCTCGGGCTGCTGGAGAAGGCAAGGTTAGGTTTCTCCACATATCCGTCACGATATCTTCGTCGAAAATCCAAGGTGTTCACAGCATATATTACTTTATACATAATATATGAAATCGTTGAATAAGTTCTTATACACAGTTCTTGTTATCTCCCTGTTTTCCGCCGTCAGTATTTTCGCGACTGGAAATCGTGAAGAGGATATCGTGGAGAATGCAGCCCCGGAAATGCAGGATTACGGCTGGTCCGCTCCCGGTTTCAGCACGGATTTCAGCCGAATGCTCATTGACCCTGCCGGGATTCTTTCCGGTGGTCCGCCGAAAGACGGTATCCCGGCGGTGGATCATCCATCATACGTATCCTCTGAGGAAGCTGGTGAATGGCTGTCGGATAACGAACCGGTTATCCTGGTCCGAATCGGCAACGAAGCCAGAATCTATCCTATTCAGATTCTCACCTGGCATGAGATCGTGAATGACGAACTCGGCGGAGTGCCTTTGACGGTGAGCTTCTGCCCCCTCTGCAACACCGGAGTCGTGTTCAAACGCAGCCATTCGGGGCGTGTACTCGATTTCGGCACTACCGGACGCCTGAGAAACAGCAATCTCATCATGTATGACAGACAAACTGAATCCTGGTGGCAGCAGGCTACGGGAGAAGCCATCATCGGAGAATTAGCAGGTGACAGTCTCGATTTCCACCCATCCCTTACCCTGTCTTTCGCCGAAGCGCTGGAAACAGCCCCTACAGCGGATGTTCTTTCTCAAAACACGGGGTTTTCTCGGCCTTATGGTCAGAATCCCTATACGGGATACGATTCACCGGGAAAACAACCATTTCTATTCCAGGGTTCCATCGATCCCGAATGGGATGCCATGGAACGTGTCGTAGTATTGATGCACAACGGAGAAGAACGGATTGTCGCATACAGTGAAGTGACTGATGAAGGAATACTTCAGATTTCCATCGGCGGCGATCCGGTCGTCCTTTTGTGGACACCGGATACGGCTTCAGCCCTCGATACAACACGGATATCCGACGGAAGAACCGTAGGAAGCCTCAATGCATTTCTTTCAAAAGCCCTGGGAAACGACCTGGTGTTCAGCAGGATATCCCGGGACCGTTTTACAGATGGGAAGACCGGCAGCATTTGGACCGGGAGCGGAACTGCTGTGGAGGGAGCATTAGCCGTCGAGATTCTTGAACCGATCGTAAGTGTCCAGCATTTCTGGTTTTCCGCACAGGCATTCTGAGCACTGCGGAACCGGGATCACAATGATCGATCGGTTGTTATTCCGGGAGAAAGGGGGTGTTCTTAAAACTGAACGGTCAAAGTAATTGACGGTACACCGCTGCGTGCCTCTCCAACCCTGGATGAGAAACGCATACCCACCTTGTCGCATTCATCCTGCAGATAGCCGAGATAGAGCAAGCCCATTTCCGCATTGCCGGCTGAAGTACCCTTGTAGAATTGCCCGAGGGACACCACGGATCCGGATTTCATCTTTTCTTCAACTTTCTCTTTCAGCTCAAGATATTCAGCCTCGCGATTATAGATAATGAGTTCGAGTTTCTTCTCGGTGCCAATTGAAGAAGAACTTGAATTGCCGATTTTCCATGCGATGGTAAGGTCGGTATTGGATTTCTCCATGGCCTTCATCAAAGCCTCACGCTTCGCCGGATCAAAAAGCAGCTGCCTGGTATCCGTACCCTCACCGTAAATCCTCTCTGCGTAGGACATCATGTTGAGGGTTTCGGCACTGATGGCCAGCTCCATCAGAAGGAGAGTCAGATAATCCGCTATTCTGGATCGGCGAATATACAGATCCAGGTGCTTTCGTGTTCTCTGTATCAGTTCTTTATGATCGATGTCTGAACTGAACCTGGTGAGGATGAACCAGACGAAAGGCCGGGTATGGTTCAGATAGCGGTCGGCCAGGAAGATCATGACGTTTTTTTCATCGGCCTGCAGTGATGTGTCGGTGGCGATTTGCTCCAGAAGCGGCGCCGTAATCGCCTTTCGGATGGACTTCAGCTGATCCGCGTTCTGAGCGAGTACATCATTGAGAAAAGCGTCGTTAATTTTCGTCTTCTCATCGATGATATTGCCCGGATTAGCCCTGTTCCAATCTTTTATCATGGAAGAACTGATCAGCATGTCGAAAAGTGCCTGATCGAATTGTTTATACAAAAACCCGAAAATAATGAGTTTTGAAAGATCCATCAGATCGGATCGGACCGAAGTGAATTCAGGACGTGCGATTTCAAGTCTGGACAGGTAGCCGATTCTGAGCATGTGCTGAAACGAATTCGGAGAAACCTTCGCCAGTTTGACACCATACTGTTCGGATCCATCGGCCATGGTTATCTTACTGAGCTTGTAACCCTTGTCCATGAAAAAACCCACACCGTTGTTGGTGAGAATCACATGTGGTGTCAATTCAATGACGGTTTTCTTTCCGGAAGCCATAATCGAGCCGAATCCTCTCAAACAATGAAGTCAGTTATTACCAATGATCGTAACTTATGACACGATCTTTAGGGAGCCGATCCTTATAAGCGGATTTTTCCGAAGAATGGCCGATTGCCAGCAGAATAACCACCCTCATGGCATGAGGAACAGTCAGTAAATCCTTAACGGCCGTTTCATCATATGTGCCCAGTACTGATGTTCCAAGTCCTTCATGTTCCGCCTGTAACATCATGAAAGAAACGGCAAAAGCCATATCGAGAGGATAACTTGGTTGTCCGTTGGGCATTGTGTAGTTGATATTCGTCGTACAGGCGGCAATCACACATCCGGCATCGATGAGGCGAGGATCACCATAACAGGCTTCAGACAGTGATTTTTTCACATCTTTCCGACGAACGGCAACAAAACGCCATGTCTGTCTGTTTTTTGCAGATGGTGCCAGACGCCCCGCATCGAGAATTCTATCCAGAGCATCGGGATCAACAGATCCGCCGTCGAAAGACTTTGCAGTCGAACGACTCCGGATTACATCAAGAATATCCATGATCATAGAATAGCATGGGGCGGTTTAGACCGGAAGCTTCTTGACGGTACGGGACAAGTCGACCTAGTTTGTTCATAATGCGGTTTTTCCTGACTGCCCTCCTATTTTTATCACTCGTCTTATCCACTGCAGCTTCTCCCTCGGATGTGGAAGACCATATTCGATTCTTGAAAACCCTTGATTCCAGGGTCGAAGGTACAGAAGGTGAAAAAACGGCCTTTGAATATATTGCCGGACATCTGGACGATTTGAATGTTTCCTATTACCGGCAAACTCTCAACAATGGTGAAAGGGGACATTCATTCTCGGAAATTATTATCGCTGAAATCCCCGGAACCTACGCGGGACGTTACATACTCGCGGCGCCGATAGACGGTGGTGCATTTTCAGTGGCATTACTCCTGGAGATGGCCGGAGAGTTAACAATCAATCCGCCCGGGAACACTGTAATCCTGGCATTTCTCGGTGCGGAGCGTGGTGATAGTCGATTTCATCCTTATGGGAGCCGACAATTGACGGAACAACTCAACCAGGAAAAAAATATTTTTGCCGTGTATCTGGACAGCGATGATGTACCCGGGAGTTGGAGTATCAAAATCGGAGGCGACAGAAAGATTGCTCCGTTCTGGCTGACCGAAACGCTGACGGAAGCCCTTTCATCGGAATTCATACCCTACAGACTCAGGGGTACCGACATCCAGGTAGCAAGATTGGGGCTTCAGGGCGATATCGGCCCCCTGGGTGCATGGCTGGAGACGGATATACCCGCCATTCTCTTAAAAGGAGAAGGTACCTCGAGGGGGGATGAACGGTACATACAGATCAGCCGCCTGCTCAAAGCCTTAAGCACCATTGACTACATGTTGGATGATATACCGGAAAACAGGGAAAGCACCTACATTTTCCTGCGGCCGATGTCCGGGATGCCTCCCCGCATCATATCCGAACTTCCCTATATTTCAGTGCTGCTTACTGTGTCGGCACTCCTGATGTTCGTCATCCTTCTCCAGTCACGGAACGTCAGATTGAATCTGAGACGATTCGCCCGTTATTGGTGGACCTGGCCATTGTTGCTCATCATTGTATTTCTGTTCCTATTCCTTTCAACCCTAATTATTGAAGAGACCATACTGCTTTCGGACTTCCCGGAAATCTGGTCTCAAGCACCGGGAACATTCATATTTTTCAAATTGTCTCTCGCAGCCGCACTGTCGCTGAATTTCATCCTCATCACCAGAGGCCTGCCCCTGCCCCGTAATCCACACTACTATTCATATGCAGCGATAATGACATACGGGCTTGCAACTCTGATTTTCATGACTCTGAATATCACCCTGGCCGCCATATCCCTATGGTCCGTCATCAACCTGATGCTGATGACGGCTACCAGGAAAGAGAAAAGAAAAGGATTTTTCTTCACCCTCTCGTTAATTCCCTACATCATGGGACTGGTTGTGATAATCAGGGAACCGTATTCCACTATCATCCACTCCATACTGCTCACACGGATATCCGGGAACCTGGTTCTCACCCTGTTGCTTCTTCCTGTAATTCTCAGCATCACTAGCCTGAATTAC
>DAOVYP010000190.1 GCA_030635565.1 Spirochaeta sp.
CCGCCGCGGCCACTTCGTCCTCGACCGCCTGGTCCTTGGCCTTGTCCCTGAGCTCGGCCGCGTCCCAGGCCACGGCCCAATCCGCCTCCGAATCCACTGCGACCCTGACCGCGCCTGGTTCTCCCGGGACCATTGAAGCCTACGCTGCGCAGAAAATCCCCAGCCTCTTCTTCCGTTCGTTCCGAATCAGCGCTCCTGGTACAATTTCCCAGTCCTCGTCCGGTCATGGGTCCCATTCCTTCAGGACCTCTTCCATTTCGTCTCATCATTCACCTCCTGGTAAACAATATTTCGTGCAGGTTGTTGAAAAATCCGGCAACCTGCTGATTTAAGTCATCTTAATGATGATTGCACTCACTTCCCTTTGATTCCAATTCACCCTCCAGGAATACCCGGAGATTCTCTGAAATCGACCCCCCGGCTCCCAGAATCACTTCGATGTTCTGTTCCTTGAACAGTGACACCGCCCGGCCGCCCATGCCGCCGGTAATGATGACGTTTGCGCCCTGCTCGGCCAGGAAAGCCGGGAATGAACCCGGGACATGCTCCGGTGGATCCACCGACGCCCTGGAAATTTCTTTCCCGTCCCTTGTGTTTATCAGGACGAACTGACGGCAATGGCCGAAATGCTCCTCCACCGTTTCACCATCGTTACTCGGGAACGCGATTGTCATTTCTTTCAAATCCATTTTCTTCTCTCCTCATCGCCGGCTCTTCATGCTCATATCCATCGAGCAGCACCAGCATTTTCTGATTCAGCAGGGCGTCGACAACCTTCGCCCGGGCCCGGACCAGAAGGCGTTGTACCGTTCCCCGGGATACACCCATGGCCTCGCCGGCTTCCGTCTGTTGCTTTCCTTCCAGATCACAATGGCGCAGGGCTTCGAACTCATCCAGGGTGAGAACCACCTGCTCCAGCATGTGGGCCGGAACACCCATGGGCTTGAATCCCCGACGACCTCCCAGCCGCCGGCATCGGCGTCCCTTTCTGTGGGGCATCGACTCCTCCTGTGTGCATATGCACACTTACAAGATAGGCGAGTTGTGTGCATATGTCAATAGAAAAAATTCAAATTGGTTGGATTTTCGATTTTTCAAACGTTGTGTTTGACATTCTTTCCATACATACCTATAGTAGGTATCATACATACCGAAGGTAGGTATCCCCTGATGCAGCCCAACGACACAAAGGAACAATTGGAACTCCAGGCCCTGCAGTTCTTCGCCCGCAACGACTATGAGCGCTCGTCGCTGAACGATATCGCCAAGGCGCTGGGGGTCACCAAAGGAGCTATCTATCATTATTTCAAGGGTAAGGACGATCTCTTCTACGCCAGTGTAAACCGGCTGCTGAACATGGTGGAGGGGTGGTTCGTGGATGCCTTGCCCCGGGATATCCCGTTGAAGATATTACTGGACAACCTCTTCCGTATGGATGAAACCTTGACCGAAATTGGGGAACACTCCGGTCTCGGTGATGCCATAACGGACTACAAGAACATCATGTACCTCTTCCTGGCCGCCCTTAAGAAATTTCCGGATATCAGGAAAAGGCTCGATGATATCTACACCGGATTTCACGATGTCCTGGCAGATGCCATGTCCAGGGCAGTCGATAAAGGGGAGATCCGGAAAGATACCGACATCGAAGCCGTAGCCTATGAAATCACGGCATTTTCCGAAGGGGCCCTCCTCCTGGGGGCATTCACCGACAGGAAAGACTACAGCGTTCTGGGTCCCCGGGTATGCGAGGCGATCTGGGCCCGCATCGCCCTGCCGGCGATGGGAAGGCGGCAAGGAGAAAAAAATGAAACTAAATAAATCGAAAACTCAAAGCACTTCGATCCTGGCCCGCTGGGGTATCTGGGCCGGGGGACATCCCGGCCGGGTGTTCCTCATCGTACTGATTATCACCGTCATCATGACGGTGGGTGCCTCCATGCTGGAGTTGGAGATGACTTTCTTCTCCATCATGCCCAAGAACTCCCAACAGGTAAAAGACCTGAAACGGATTACCGAAGAATACCCTTTCGCCTCGTCACTGGTGGTGGTAATTGACGGTCGGGAGCTGCCGGCCGAAACGGCCAAGGCCACCGTGATTGCCGTTATCGACCAGCTGACCGAGGAATTTTCCGGTGACGAATACTCATCGGCCATCTCCGGAGTCTACAGCAAGCTGGATACAGCCTTTCTTGATGAGCACGCCTTCCTTCTCACCGAACCGGATGTCCTGGATCGGATGACGAGCCTCTATACCGATACCGACCTCGTGCCCTTCCTCACCGCCCTGAATGACGACCTGGAGCGGGAATATTCCGGTGACGGGGACGCCATGGAGAGCGATGAAAACCAGATCGCCGCCTGGGTGGGTGGAATCGGCCTTATCCTGGACGGGCTGGCCGACAGCCTCGAGGGCTATCCTCCGAACGAGAAGGCCATCAAAGCGGCCCTGGATGCCTACCTTATCGGCGATCCCTACTACCTCAGCCGCTCACAGAATATGGGAATCATGTTCCTGAATCCAACCTATACCATCAACGACCTGGGTCCCCTGGTGAAAGAAACCAACCGGATTGAAGAGCGGGCCAAGGCCATCGGCGCCGCCGCCGGGGTGAAAGTCGGTCTTACCGGTTTAACAGTGGTGGGCCGGGACGAGATGGTGACTTCGGAACAGGGATTCGCCCTCTCCATGACCCTGGCGTTAGTCCTCATCCTCATCCTGATGATTGCCGTGTTCCGCATCCGCTCCACCCCCCTCATCATCGGTATCCCTCTGATGCTGGGCATCTACTGGACCGCCGGGATGACCGGCTTCATCATCCAGCGGCTCAACATTCTCACCACCATGTACCTGGTGGCCCTTGTCGGTCTGGGTGTGGATTACGCCATTCACCTGTTGACCGGATTTGTCCAGGAACGGGACGAAGGCAAGTCCTTCTCCGATGCCATCGGCGGATCCTTCGCCAAGAGCGGCCGGGGAATCGTCACCGGCGGCCTCACCACCGCAGCCGCCTTCTACGCCATGCTCATGGCGGAGAGCGATATCATCAGGGAGCTGGCCATTGTGGCCGGCACCGGTATCATCGCCGAATTATTGACCATGCTGATGATTATTCCGGCGATACTGGGATGGCGCCGGAAACGCCTGGACAAGAAAGGAAAAGACGATCCCATGCTTCACCGGCGTAGAAATATCCGTACGGGCGGCATATCGGCCATCGGACGATGGGTTGCCGGGAAACCCGGCCTCTTCGCCCTCACCCTCCTCCTTGTCGGTATCGCCCTTGGAACCCAGGCACCGAAGGTGGAGCTGGAAGACAACCTGATGAACATGGAGGCCGAGGGACTCGAGTCGGCGGAACTCCAGGACACCATGGTGGAGGAGTTCGGTTCCGCCCCGGATGTTATGTATCTCATCGCCGATATTGACAATCTGGCCGACATGCCGGCCCTGGTGGACGCCCTGGAAGATCTCGATTCGGTGAGATCGGTGGACGCCATCACCAATTGGTGGCCCACCGAAGATCAGCGAGCCGAACGGCTGCCCTACCTCCGGAATATCCGCAAAGGGCTGGAATCCGGCACAGGATTCTCCGTTGAAAGCACTCCGCCGGATCCGGATCTTTTCCTGGAAGAAATCTATCGGCTGGAGTTCAACCTTATCGAGATGGGCGATCTGGCCGTCCTCGGCGGAACCGACCGCGCCGCTTTCGCCCTGAACCGGATCACCGGCCTTGATAACGACGGAAACAAAGTCAACAATACCGCATTCGACCGTCTTTTCGACGTCCTTGAAGCCGGCGAAACCGATCCGATGGCCCTCGCCGCTTACCAGTCCGCATTTTCACTCCGGCTTTCCAATCGCATCCATTCCATGGCGGGCACCGAGGTTATTACCCCGGAAGACCTCCCGGTCATGATACAGGACACATTCATCTCGGATGACGGCAGGAGCACCCTGGTTTCCATCTCACCGAGACAGAACCCCTGGGTAGGTCAATTCCGCAACGTATTCACCGCCCAGGTGAACACCGTCACCCATCGGGGTACCGGTATGATACTCGCCGCCGACCAACTTATGTCCATTGCCGAGAGTGACAGCGTTCGCTCCGTCATCGCGGCTCTGATCGCCGTATTCCTCATCCTGCTCATCGATTTCCGGAACATCAGACTGGTTATTCTCACCTTCCTGCCCCTGGTACTCGCCTTTGTATCTCTCTTCGGACTGATGGCTCTCTTCGGTATCAAGTTCGACTTCATCAACATTATTGCCATACCACTGCTGGTAGGCATCGGCATAGACGATTCGGTGCATATCAATCACCGCTATCACATCGAAGGCCGTGGCAACATGAACATCGCCCTGGCCCGGACCGGCAGCGCCGTGGCTCTCACCACCCTTACAACCATGATCGGTTTCTCGTCATTTATCCCGTCCATTATGCGGGCGATGCGCAGTACCGGAATCGTCCTCACCATGGCGATGGCCCTGGCTTTCGTCTTTTCCGTCCTCTTCCACCCCGCCGTACTCATCCTGGTATCCGAAAGGCTGGGCTGGAATCTGACCCCGAGATTTTCCAGGAAGGAGATATTGTAAATGAACGCAAAACGGCTTTTGTTGACTGTCGGGATCGTTCCTCGACTGGCGTCTGCGGTACGACCCTTAATCACTGGCGCCCTGTTGATCGTCACCTTGTCCCTGGCCGCACAGGACGCTTCGGCCATCCTTAATGAAGCGGACAGCATCTTCGAATTAAATAACGTGTATTCGAGAAACACCATGTTCATCACCCGATCCGGCCGGGCCCAGGCGCCCCAGGTGATGGAGGGATACGAATCCGATGCCGCCGATGGAACCCCCCGTTCCTTCACCGTTTTTACAGATCCCCCCCGAGTGGATGGCACCGCCTATCTGATGATCGGTGACAACCTATGGATTCGTTTCGCCTCCACCGGCCGGATCCGTAAAATGAGCTCTTCGGCCAGGAAGAACTCCGCAGGCGGCAGCGATTTCTCCTATGCCGACATGGGAGAAGGCAGCAAAAGCTTCTCCGCCCAATACACCGCAATCTACGATGGTGAAGAACGTATTAACGGCACAGCCTGCCACCGACTCATCCTGACCCCCCGTACCGGAGAGCGGGATGCTTATGAGATGCTCATCGCCTGGATTACCAGGGAGACCAATAGCTACCTCCGCATCGAATATCACGCTAACGGCGCACCGCTTAAAGAGATGGGCCTGGACTATATGCGCAGTGTCGTCGGGATTGAATACCCTTTCCGTATCACAATGCGCAGCCTGGC
>DAOVYP010000393.1 GCA_030635565.1 Spirochaeta sp.
CAGACCAAGACTCAGTCCAGATAACTGTAAACCAAAAAGTAATAAATACTGCCCCATCAGCTGTTTTTGAGGTTTTACCAGAATCAGGTACTACAGAAACCGAATTTCTCTTTGAGGATGCTTATCAGAAGGCGTTCAAGCCGTTTCTTACGACCATATACAATCACCCTGAGATTCGCCCGACCCTGTTTTACTCCGGACCGCTTCTGGAGTGGTTGGATAAAAGGCATCCCGAGTTCCATACGGTGCTTGCCGAGCTGATGTCCCGTAAAAATATCGAAATTCTCGGCGGTGGGTATTGGGAACCCATGCTTCCTCTGGTACCTGCACCCGACCGGGTCGGACAGATCGAGGTAATGACCACTTACTTGCGGAAAAAATTCGGAAAACGATCACGGGGAAGCTGGATTACCAGTCAGGTCTGGGAGGCGCATCTCGCCTCGTCGCTCCGGGCCAGCGGGATGGATTATGTTTTTCTCACCGAGCGTGCGTTTCCGGCTGTGCCAGGATTTCGCCCCGAATCCCCGGTTATCGCCGAGGATCAGGGTAAAACCGTCATCATCTTCCCCGTCATGAATTCTCTGGCCGACCGCTTCCTGAAAGTTCCGCCGGAACATATCCTCGACAGCCTGAGAACATTAGATCCCTCAGAAGACCGGGAAGTCGTTGTTTCACTGATTCTCAATGGACAGACCTTGGGAGGAGACGGTACACACACGGTCTGTTATGAGGAAAAATGGCTCGAACGATTCTTCAAGGCGGTGTACAGCGCCCGTGATTGGCTGGAATGTGTCCATCCGGGACCGTATATCAGGAATACCAGTTTCTCTCGGGACAAGATGTACGTACCGGGCCCGACATATGATTCCCTGATGCGCTGGTCACACTCCAATCATCCGGACCCTTCCGGGATCGCTAATCCTGCAAGCTCTGATACCACCGCGCGGCCCCGGGCTTTTTACAGAGAATTTCTCACCAAGTATCGGGAAAGCAGCCTGCTGTATGCCAAGATGATGCATATCGAAGTTCTCACCAATCAGCTCCGGGGTGACAAGTACCGCAAGAAGAACGCCAAGGAAGAACTTTGGCGGGGTCAGGAACATTATGCCTACTGGCACGGACCAACCGGCGGTATTTACAACAGCCGGCTTCGCCATGCGGCTTACGGCGCTCTTATCGAGGCCGAGAAAGCCACCAGGGAACGGGGGATTTTCAAAGCGGCTCTGACTTCTGTTGATTTCGATATGGACGGGAACAAGGAGTATCTCTATAACGGCCTGAATTTCAACGCGTATGTTCACAGCGTCGGAGGGGCTCTCTTCGAACTTGACTATCTCCCGGTTTCCCGGAACTATCTCGCCACCTTCTCCAGATACCCCGAAGATTATCATCCGCCTGCAACCCGGGAACAGGGGTATGACAGTTATCCCAGACACGCCTTTCTGGATCATATTTTTCATCCCGAAGACGGACCTGAGAGTTTTGAGCGAAGTTCTTATCGTCAGCGAAGCTCTTTTCCGGGAAAACGATACAAACCCCTGGAAGTAGCCAGGGATCAAGCCAAGGTAAGCCTGAGCTGCCGGGGACCGGTAAACGGCGGCGGCGAGACATTGGAAATCCGCAAGACCTACAGATTCAGGCGCAGCACACTTGAAGTGGATTACACACTGAAAAACCTGACGCCGCGAACTTTGAGTTTTCCATGGGGAACGGAAATAAACCTGGCTCTTGCCGACGATCCCGGCTTGAGATCGGTTTTTCTCAATACTGAAGAACCTGGACCGGTGGAAGCCAACGAAAGGGGACGGGACCCCGCTGTGGAGTCCTGGACCATTCTCGACAGTGAGAGTGACGTCATGATGCTGTTTCAGCTTTCGGAACCGGCCGAATTATGGCGATTCCCTGTTTTCGCGGATTACAGGGTGGGCAGGGAATTGAGAAGGAATTACCAATCGAGTTTCTTTATGCCACGCTGGCAAGTTGAATTGCCACCGATGGAGACGCATTTTTATCGTATCACCTTGAGGATCGGACGGTATAAAAACCGCTGACAATGATATCAGGAAACCGGAGTCAGATCCCTATAGATTTTCAGCATCCATTTCCGGGATTCCGGATAGTAATGATCCGAAGCTACAAGAAATAAAAGGAACGCCGACCGGAGGTCATCCAGAAAATATCGGCACTGACCCCGGTAGAAAAGAATGCGGGCTTTAGCGTTGTCATCAAGACCGTTAGTGGCCGACAATGCGAAAAGTTCCTCATCCGCCTTCGTCCAGTTCCGGTTGGTGAATGAATCTTCAAGTATCTCTTTGAGAATCCGCTGCCTGCGCTCATCCGTGTTTCCCCGATCGATATCGAGAATCTCCGGCTCGGGCTGAACCCAGAGCCTTCCCTGAACCGGGTTGAGAGCTGCGGAGAGGGCCATTGTCGCTTCGGCGCTGACAGGCGCCCTGTCCGGCATCTCCCGACGGCGGAGCAGAGGCAGTGGAGCGGGACGCATCGGAGATTCGAAAGAAATACCGGTTACTCCGGGAGGCATGGTAACAGGCGTGGAAAAAGCTGCTTTTTCAAACCAATCCGGATATCCCGACTCGATAAGCCCGCTATCCACCGCGGTGTAATACCAGGTGACGCCGGGAAGGGGTGAGTCTTCCATTATCCCGGATTGGGCCTTACTGCTGCCGACTTTCACCGTATGGTCTATGGCTTCAGGAGTATTCATCGGTTCTGTACTCCGGAATACGGATATTTCACGGCCCGGACGGTCGGCGATGAAATTGAGACTGACGGTAAATCCATTGATTTCGGTAGACAGTGAGAGAAGCTGTGCCGCCTGCAGCAGGTCTTGTGTTCCCGGGAAGACGGTTACCGGGAAACCCAGTGCATTTCTCCAGGGAATGATTAATTTTACCGGTTCTCCATCAATGACTGTAATAACGGCATACCACCAGGGCTTTCCTTCTACCGGACGATCGGTGTAAGTCCGGATACCAGGCGCAATAACAGCCATCCTCTGAGTATCGTTGAGATTCCCGGCCGTAATAACTTCTCCATAACGATGGATTTCATATACCACATCCGATGAATCCGGTGCATCCCG
>DAOVYP010000487.1 GCA_030635565.1 Spirochaeta sp.
ATAAAGCTTCAAAGATCCATTGAAAAGGAAATCGGCGGCGGTATCAGTTTCGTACCGGTGATTGATAATGCCGAAACCATCGGAATTACTCTCAACTCCGTGAGCAAATCGGCCTGGCTCGGCGGTCTTCTGGAAGTCGCCGTTAATAACATGTTATTCATCGAGATGCGAGTATCTCTGTTCGTCTTCCTCTCGATTCCCTTCACGATTTTTCTCTCATTTCTCCTGATGCGGGCCCGGGGAATGAGCCTGAACATCATGACACTGGCGGGGTTGACGGTTTCCATCGGCATGATAGTCGATGCTTCAATCGTCATACTGGAAAACACTATTCGTCACCGTAAACTCGGCCTTGCCGCTGTTGAAGCGGCATCTCTGGGTGCCGATGAGGTTGGTGCCGCGGTCCTGGCCTCAACCAGTACTTCACTGTCGGTTTTCATCCCGATTCTTTTTCTCTCAGGGTTGGCCGGAGCGATTCTGAAAGAAGTTTCCTGGGTTCTGGTTTTCGCCCTCTCCTCGTCTGCAGTGACGGCTGTCATCATCGTTCCATGGCTTTCCGCCCGGATTCTGGCGGTGGAACATAAAGGGGGACCTCTGGCGCGGTTCGGCGAGAAATTCGATGCGCTGTTCGACCGACTGTCCCTCTCCTATGTTCATGTTCTCGAAATCATCCTCAATCGCAAGGGCTTCGTTCTGATGCTTGCAGCCGTACTGGTTGCCGCATCACTGGCGGTGCTGGGTATGCTGGGCGGTGAACTCTTCAGCGCCCCCGACATGAACGAGTTCGAGCTGAGTGTCCGCCTGCCGGCGGGTTACAACCTGGAGAAGGCCGAGGCCAAGATGGCCGAAATCGCTGCAGTGGTGGCCCTTGAGGTGCCTGAAATCGAAACTGATCTCTGGTACGCCGGCCTCGGTGACAGCGCAACCATTATCGAAAGCGGCAACCCCATCGAGGGGTATGGCCGGGTACGGCTGGTCAGGACCGTTAAACGGGACCGTTCGGTATTCGACATCGTCAGACATCTGAACCGGGTTCTTCCGGCGAACATCACGGATGCGGACATCACGGTCCGTAACGGCGGTCTGGCCAAGCAGATGAATTACGCTACCGACGGTGCCGGATTCCGTGTTGAGCTGTCCGGGGCCGATTGGGACGATGTCCTGGATGCGGCTGGAGCGGTTCGGACCCTCCTGGAGGCCGATCCTCTTATTGAGAGGGCAAGCTTCAGTGTCCGGCTGGACCGGGAATTGATGAGCATCAACCTGGATCGGATGAGCATCGGCCGTATGGCTGTAGATCCTGCAGATGCAGGGCTGAATCTGAGGATACTCTTCGCCGGAGAAGAGGCCGGAACCCTGAAAACTGAAAATGAGAGCTATCCCATTTTCATCGACTCCATCCTGGCCGGAAAGAACATGCCGCCGGGTATACTGGGCCGAATCAGTATCAGAAACGCCGCCGGAGCCAGTGTCCCGTATTCCGCTTTTTCCCGCCTGGAGAGGCAGCCCACCACCGACAGTATCCCTCATTCAGACAGACTTCCGTCGATTCTGGTTGTGGGAGAGTTGATTGAATCCGACCTCACTGCCATCCGCGGCAGGATTGAACCGATGCTGCAGGCATCATCCCTGCCTCCCGGGGTCTCCTGGCATATCGTCGGAGAGGCGGATGTCATGGGTGACACTTTCAGAAGTCTTTTACTGTCCCTGGCAATCGCGGTTTTTCTGGTTTATGCCGTCATGGTGATTCAGTTCGAGCGTTTTACCCAGCCATTTATCATCATGGGGGCGATTCCTTTCATCCTCATCGGCGTGGCCCTGTCCCTTGCGGCTTTCGGCGGAAGAATAACGATGATGAGTTTCTTCGGTGTCATCGCTCTGGGCGGAATGGTAGTGAACAATGCAATCGTCCTGGTGGAGTTCACCAATCAGCGAAGACGGGAAGGGCTTGGTATCAGGGATGCCGTCCTTGAAGCGGCACAGATCCGCCTCAAGCCCATCCTTATCACCACTCTTACCACCTTACTGGGACTTATTCCCCTGGCCTTCTCACTGGGCGAAGGTTCTCAAGTTTACGCCCCTCTGGGGCAGGTCATCGGCGGCGGATTGGTCACCTCCACTCTGATTACCCTCGGACTGGTTCCCCTCCTGTATGAATGGGTTGAAGAACGCCGGAGGAAAGCTATGGCTCGTTCCGGAAAATCGGACCGGTTTCCGGTGCTGCCTTTTATCGTCGTGGCAGTTCTGGTGCTTCAGGGAATCGGACCGGCCAGGCTCGATGCGGAAGAAGGACCGCCCTGGAGTATTGAAG
>DAOVYP010000195.1 GCA_030635565.1 Spirochaeta sp.
CCTGGACCTCTTCGGTGACACCCGGAACATCAACTTTATCGGCGGTGATATGTCCGCCACCGGAGCCGAAGGCCTCACCGTCAGCACCGAAGGGACTCTTGTGGCTGTGGATCAGGGCTCGGTGAACCTCAATCGCGAAGAAGGTGAGCAAACCAGTATCACCGTCTCCCGGGGCGAGGCCACAGTAAACACGGCAGAAGGCACAACCGTCGTCGGAACCGAGTCGATTCTGCACATCGATGAGGCCAGCGGCGCGGCAGTGCGCGAACACGTTGTCCTTGCGGTCATAACGCCTGAACCGAATGCCTTATTGCTTACCTATGACACGAAAAGACGCGTGGATTTCGCCTGGGATCTTTTCGCCGACTGGGCTGAGCCGACACTCGAAGTTTCCGCCGATCCGACGTTCAGGGATACCGGGACCCTACTCCGCGTCGAGTCTGATACCAGGACCAGTCTGCAGCTCGACCCGGGGCTCTGGTACTGGCGGGTTGTCAATGCCGTTGATGGTGCTTCAGGTCCAGTCAACGTTTTCTCAGTCGAATTGGAACGGATAGCGGATCCGACATCCCCGTCCCCTGAACTGGTGATACCATTCCGGGGAGATGCACCCACAGTATCCTTCCAGTGGAACAGGGCATGGTTTGCCGATTCATATACCCTGGAATTAGCCCGCAATGCGTCATTCGCCAATGTACCGATCATCAGGGATGTCTCAGGAACTTCGATCCTGATTGAAAATCTCAGCGCAGGAAACTGGTGGTGGCGCATCACTCCGGAATACCGGCGGGGGATACTGGACATTCCCATAACTCCGGACCCGAGAAGCTTCGTACTGGAACAGAGAGTCGGCCACGATCCGGTGTCGCTGGTCAGTCCTGCTGATGAAGCCTCCATTTCGGCTCTGGACGTCCGGGACGGTGTCCAGTTCAGATGGCAGAACCGGGATGGCCTGATTTCTTATCAGATCAAAGTAGCCGACAATGACGGGATGACCCGGATTCTGGCCGAATCCGAGGGTCCCGAGAACTGGAAAACCCTCCTCCCCGCCCTCAAACCCGAAACTTATTTCTGGCTGGTGGAAGCCGTCGCCGCCGATGGCCTGCCGGTCCCGGTATCTGAAACCCGCAGCTTCACCATTCGCCCGCTCACCGGTTCTGTGGAGCTCATCGATCCTTCCCAGGGGGAAATAAAAGAACTCGAACCATATTCCTCTCACACATTTGTATGGCGCAGCAGCATTCCGGGAACCGCACGCTTCCAGCTCGCCCGAATCAAGGATACGACGAGCGGTGAAAGGGTGAAAATCATCGAAAGCCTTGTCCGGGGAGAAACCTTCACCGCCCCCCTGCCCGGAGAGGGCACTTACGTCTGGCAGATTCAAATCCTGGACGACGGCGGCCGGACCCTGCGTGAAAGCCCGGAAGCTCATTTCCTCCTCCGCTCCGGGTTCAGTCCACCGATATTGAGCAATCCGAGACCCGGTACGGTCATCAGCCTCGTAGGTTCGTCCGCCGTATCCATCGGCTGGGACCCTTCCCCCGGTGCCGATGCCTACCGGGTGGTTCTGAAAGCCCCGAACGGTACCGTCGTCGGTCGGGACGACCGGGTTATCGGTCTTGACCGGGAATTCTCTCTCAGCACTGCAGGGAGCGCGGCCGAAGGCGAGGGAACCTACAGCGTGGAACTCACATCCATAAGAGATAATCCACCCCCCGGCGCCGCAAGAACCAGTGAAACCGCGACATATCGATTTGAAGTGGGTGATTTCGTCCAGTATTCCGCTGCTCTGCCTGCATCCCCCCCAAACGGCGCCACCATCAGTGCCCTGGAATCCCTGCGGAACGGGGTCACATTGAGCTGGAATCAGGATCCGCCTCTGGGCCGCTACACCGTGGAAATCGACAACGGCACAGTCACCAGGCTCTACCAGACCTCAGAGCCCGCCCTCAACCTGGAAGCCCTCGAATCGGGCAGCTATCGCTGGATCATCCGCTCCCGGGACAGTTTCGGTCAGGAAGCTCCCGACAGCCGGATTTCACGCTTTACCATCGGCGAACTTCCGGCCCTTGCCCGGCCCACTGTGACATCGCCGGGTTCGGGTGAAGATGTAGATATGACCGGCCGAAGGAATCTCGTATTCACCTGGCAAAGCGTCAACGGGGCTGATTTCTACGATCTGGCGCTGTATGTTGAAGGTTCAGGATCGCCGCTGCTGAGAGAAACGGGGTTAACCGGGACACGATACACCCTGGATAACCTTCGAATACTGGATGTGGGGAATTTTCTTCTCACAATCCAGGCCCGTACCGAATACGAGGA
Organism: Spirochaeta sp.; assembly: GCA_030635565.1. Lineage (GTDB taxonomy): Bacteria > Spirochaetota > Spirochaetia > DSM-2461 > DSM-2461 > UBA2779. The sequence continues at coordinate 2,323 of DAOVYP010000195.1, forward strand.
CGTGGGTGTCACCCGCACAAGTCCCAGGGTCAGGGTACCCTTCTCCCTCTCGGTGAATATTGCCGACACGGCGCCGACGATCCTCACCGACGAGCTGCAGTATGCCGAGTAGAAGATGCAATGAAACAAAACGCCTTCGATTTATCCTGTTTCTGCTGACCTTCCTGTCGGCCGCCGTGGCTCTGCCGGCCCAGGAAAAAATTGAATGGGAGCCAGTCGAAGGGGCCGACCATTACCGCATCGAGATTCGCCAGGATGGAAAACTCATCCTGGAAACCCGGAGTGATAAGCCCCGGATTCCCCTCTTTCTCCCCCCGGGTGAATACGATTTTCTGGTGAAAGTCATCAACACCTTCGGGAAAATCGCTTCAGTCGGCGAATGGAGCCTCCTGAAAATTACGGTACCGGATATCCCTTTCATCATCGATTTCCTGCCGATGGAAATCCACGAAGGCGGTGAGACCGTCTTCAGAACACGGGTCAGCGGTCTGGTTTCCGACCCCGGGGAATCAACCGTCTTCATGCTGGAAGATACGGAAGGTAAGCAGCTTCAGCTGGAATCCGAACTATCTGCCACGACACCTGAGGGTCAAAACGGTGACTGGAAAGAAGTGATTCTGAAGGCCCGGCGACAGGAACCCGGCCAGGGTCTCTGGACACTCGTGATGACCAATCCCGACGGCCGGGAGAATCGGATGGGCGATGCACTCGTCGTCCTCGATCGGCTTCGTCCCAGAATCCGTAAGTTCAACCCGAAAAAAATACCCGCCGGAGAAGTCCACAACACGGCGGTGCTTGAAATCACCGGAATGGAAAGTGGCGCAATAGTGGAATTCTCAGGCCCTTCGGAATTCCAGGCCACGCTCCTGAAAAAGAGCGACGACGGTATCCTGGAGTACAGTTTGAACCTGCAGGACGTCGAAACCGGATGGTATTCGGTGAGAATCACCAATCCCTCAGGAGATTCGGATTACAAGGAAAAAGTATTCGAAGTTCTCCCGGCAGAACCAACACCTGAAGAAATCGCTGCGGCCAACGCCTTGAAAATCGACGACAGGGAACCCCGGCCCATCCCTGAATTTCCCCGTTCCGTCTTCGGCGGCTGGCATTTCACCTTGCCCGTCGGCTCAACTTCCGAATACTTCAATAACGGTTATGCCGGATTGTCACTGGGGTTTTCTCAAAAAATCCAAAACGATCTGATCAGACGTATCCCCGGATTCGGCGGGTTTGCATGGGATTTCACCTTCAGCTACTCACATAACAAAACCACCTTTCCTCTCATCGAAATCAACCTCAACCGCTATATTTTTCTCCTGGGACTCAACTACACCACGTCCTTCGACTTCCCCCTGAACCTGATTGTCAGGGCCGGCGGCGGATTCGGCTTCTCAATTTACACATCTCCGGATTACAGTCGTGACGAATGGCTCGGTCCTTTCGCATTGAGAGATCTGGATTCGTTGGATTTCATTGTAAGATTCGGCATCGGCGCCCGTTACGACATCAATACCAGGTGGTATGTCGATCTTACCTGCGATTTTTCCGCAACCTTCTACATGAGTCGAACAGCATGGTCCATACAGCCCAGGCTCGAAGGAGGTTGGCGATGGTAGTCCGGCGCAGTCTGTTCATACTGCTTGTTTTATTGACCTCCGGCACCACTGTCTTCGGCCAGGATGCCACCACTCTGGGAACCAATGAGGGATCGGTTACCATCGAATGGGAATCTCTGGAAGCTTCATACCGTATTGAGGTGCGACGGGACGGCCAGGTATTCATCGATACCGAGCAATCCGAGAGCGAGCTTAATCTCAATCTGGCACCCGGATTCTACGAGTACAGAATCCATGTCCTCAATCCCTTCGGCAAGGAAGTCTCGGCCTCCGAATGGCTGCCGCTCAAAGTCCAGAGTTCCCGAATTCCCTATTTTCGTGTGAGAACCCCCCTGGTCATCTGGGAGGGAGACACAGGAATTGAAATGATTGTGGAGTCATCCAACCTGAGAGAGGGAACCGTTTTCCAGCTCTCCAAAGGCGATCGTCGATTTCCCACGGAATGGCAGAGTGACGGCAATCTCTACATCGTCAGATTAACCGAATCAGCCATTGAACCCGGCAGCTGGGACCTGGAAGCCGCCGATCCGTCAGGAGAGACATTCGTCCATCCCGATGCCCTCATCGTCAGGCCCACCCGCTCGCCGAATATCCAGAATCTGGATACACGGGAAGTCCCCCCAGAAGGCCTGGTCCCGATAGAAATAAAGGGTGAAGCCTTCGATTCTGAAATGTCCGTCAGGTTCGAAGGACCGGCTGGAGATTTGCCTGTGACGGCCGTGGAAATCATCGAAGGCAACAGGGCCCTGGTTTATCTGGATATGAATGATGCCCAACCGGGCGACTACACCCTCATCGTCTCGAATCCCGCCGGAGATGAAACCCGGAAGGAAAATGCCATAACCGTTACCGAACCGGTAATCGAGGAAATCATTAAAAAACAACCCCGGTTCGATTTCCAGATCGGGTATGCACCGACATTTATATTCATACCGGATAACAATGAAATCCTGCCGGTGTTCCTGGGTTTCGATTTCGCAGCTTTATTCCATTCGGGCTGGAAGGCGCCCTTCCTCCGGGGGGTCGGACTGGAGGCAAGGGCCTTCGTCGGCGTTTCAGGACCAGGCGACCAGGGCCGCATCAACGGCATCGGCAGCCTGGATCTATCAGGCTGAATCACGCTCCAGTGGTATGAGAATCATAGACAAATGTACTGCAGGCACGTCAAATGGTCCCCACATGGATACCTATCCCGGGACGGTCATAAGATCCTGTTCCGGCTCCTCG
>DAOVYP010000444.1 GCA_030635565.1 Spirochaeta sp.
ATATGAACTTCGATGGAAAAATCGCACTTGTCACCGGTGCGGCAATACGTTCAGGTAAATCAATCGCACTGTCACTCGCGCATCAGGGTGCCGATGTGATCCTGCACTACCGAAACTCCCGAAATGAGACGGAAGCGGTATACAAAGAAATACTTAACATGGGACGCAGGTGCTGGATGACTTCACATGACCTGTCTGACTCAAGTGAAACCGAATCATGGTTCCGGAATCTGCTGAGTGAGACTGGAATCCCGGATATTCTGGTAAACTCGGCTTCAGAATTTCTGGAAGGTGGATATGTGGAAATGAGCGGAGCGGAACTGACCCGTTCGATGAACCTCCATGTTCAATCTCCATTGATCATGATCCGGATTATGCATGAATCGGGAATTACAGGGAGTGTGGTGAACATCCTTGACACCCGGGTAGCCGACCGGGATTCCGCCCATTCCGCTTACCACCTGGGTAAACGGGGACTCTACACACTGACCCGTGATCTGGCTGTGGAGATGGCGCCTTCCTTAAGAATCAACGCCGTTGCGCCGGGAGTCATCCTTCCTCCTCCGGGAGAAGACGAAACCTGGATCAAACGTCTCAAATCAACAAACCCTCTGCTTGAGCGCGGAACAGAGGAAGACATCTGCGATGCCGTTTTATATCTCCTTGGAGCCGGATTTGTTACCGGTCAGGTGATTTTCGTAGACGGCGGCAGGCATCTGAAAGGAAATGCATATGGACTGTGAGAGAAGCGACAAAATCCACATCAGAGACCTGCTGATACGGACTGTTATCGGAATAAATCCTGAAGAGAGGAATATAAAACAGGACATTATCCTGAACCTGACTCTTTTCACCGACCAGAAGCCTGCCGCCGCCGCTGATGATTTCAGCCTGACAGTAGACTATAGTGCAGTAAAAACGGCGGTAGTCGCATTGGTGGAATCTTCGTCCTTTGGTCTTATCGAAGCTCTGGCCGCGTCAGTTGCCGGACTTCTGCTTGAAGTTGAAGGTGTTCAGGCCTGTCGCGTCATCCTGGACAAACCGGGAGTCCTGAGGTCCACCAGAAGCGTGGCAGTTGAAATCTTCAGGGAACGGATCGGCTGAAGCGACTGTTCTTTCCGAGCATCCCGCAGGCGGCTTCGATGCCTTTTCCCCGGCTTTTCCGGGTTCGGCACTCCCGCCCCGATGATCTTACAACACTGTGAAACAACTTCAATGATTCTTCATCCGGCGCGGACCAGAGTGAGGACCCTGTGGGATGGTAGGGAATCAGATTGACCTTGGCCTCCATCCCTTCCATCCACAGATTCAGCTCATCGGCATGTTTTATATCATCGTTTACCCCGGGGATAATCACATATTCGAAATATAAGGCATCCTTTATCCTTGACTGTGGTGAATTCAGGAGAGCCGATTTCAGTTCTTTCATGGGCCAGACGCGATTGATGGGCATCAGACGGCTTCGGATAATATCATTCGACGCATTCAGACTGACGGCCAGATGTATTGTACGGTATGCCCTGTCGGGGAAACGGTTCTCCAATTCCATGAGTCGACGTATCCCATCGACATGACCCGAAGTCGAAATTGAAATTCTTCGTTTGGGTATGGCGGCTCCCCTCTGATCTGAAAGGATATCAATGGCCAGGATTACGGCATCGAAGTTATCAAAAGGCTCGCCCATACCCATGAAAACTATATTCCTGGGTTTTGTTCCCATATTGAAGCGGGCCGCTGCCCATTGAGCAATGATTTCCTCGGTTTTCAAATTTCTCAGGAGTCCCATTTCGGCCGTCTCGCAGAAAGTACATCCCCTGCCGCAGCCCACCTGGCTTGATATGCAAAGGGTTTCCCATTCGGCCATGGGAATAATCACCGATTCGGTTAAAGCGCCGTCTTCAAAGGACAAGCTGAATTTCCGCGTACCGGAATCGTCAATGGTCCTGTCAATTTCCGGCAGGCACACATTGAAATCACGTTCCACTTTCTCCGCCAGTGCCGCTGAAGGCCGGTATTCACGTGTCCCGGAAACTTTTGCATTGCCCTCGGTGTACAATTGGCGGAACAGGGCCTCCGCATGATAGGGACCTTTTCCGTATTCCGATTCGAAAAAGATGCTGAGTTCGTCCAGACTGTATCCGAATCCGCGGATTGAGCCCTCGCTCATTTCAGAAATGCCTTAACGGCTGAAATGATCTTCATTTTCTGTTCTTCCGCAATGAGTATTCCGAAAATTGTCAGCGGTAATATGATTTTCCTGTATTCCAATGTTCATCTCCGTCAGTTCATGAAACCCATCCTCCTGATCCGCTTGACGCAAGAGATGCTCCGCCTTAGTGTGTGGATTTATGACTCAATTGACCGTTTATTCGTTACTCTCAAACGCCGGCGACAGCCGACAAGTAACCGCACAGGGCTGGATTCGTACAAAACGGGATAGCAAAAATATCATTTTCTTTGAAATCAACGACGGATCCTGCCTGTCGAGCCTGCAGATTGTCGTTGATAAGGAAGGCGGAATCGTTGATGAAGCACTGAACCACAGGCTGATTACCGGGGCCAGCGTCTCCATCACGGGAAAACTCGTCAGCTCTCAGGGCAAAGGGCAGGGTGTGGAACTCATGGCTGAAGAAGTGACCTTGATCGGTGATGCACCGGCGGACTATCCGCTTCAGAAAAAACGTCATTCATTCGAGTTTTTAAGGGAAATCGCCC
>DAOVYP010000080.1 GCA_030635565.1 Spirochaeta sp.
ACCGTTTCCATGCTTTCCGGAGTACTTCGGCTTTTATCGGGATGAGACGGCCGAAATCCACATAGGAGTCGGGCAGATTTTCAAGGGGGATGAGGTCATTCTCATCGAGGAGGCCTATGGACACCAGATCTTCGAGGTTAATAAGATTCGGATTACCGGCAAAAGCGCTGAATCCCTGATAAGGCGAGTCGACATAACCGGTGGGGACCAGAGGGCATATCTGCCAATAACTCTGCCCGGCATCTTTCAGCCAGTCGAGGAATGCAAGCGCCTGCTCACCGAGAGTGCCAATTCCGTAGGGACCGGGCAGCGCAGTAGGATGAAGCAACACCCCGCTTGCCCGTTGAAACCGTGCCATGAATGAAACCTATAATAATTATATTGCATCCTTCGGTGAAGCCTCTGAATATCGCATTTCGTTTACAAGTCGTTAATAAGCACTGAACCAGCACTCATTTCATATAAATTCACAGTGTAATTATCAAGATTGATTCGTGCTTGACGTATCGATTGAGTAGTTTTATGATGTGCCTGATATTTTTAAGTCTTTACTTTAGAAGGATTTATATAATAGTAAAATAGTCAATTATATATCGATATAAATTGACTTAGTTATATTCCTGATAGTGAATATAGACTTGTTGGAGGAATTAATGGGAGATCAGCCTCAAACTGCGAACAGTGAAGGCGGAATCCGGCGCAGCACCCGGACACGAACCCGGAAGAAGAAGAAAAACCAGATCCCTTTGGGAATCCTTGCGTTTCTGCTGATCGTAGCCATCGGTATTATCCTGTCTCTGACAGTGGGGAATAATGTTGCACTATTCTGGCTGTTGGGCAGTGTTTTCGGTTTCATCCTGCAGAGGTCCAGGTTTTGTTTTACCGCATCAATGCGTGATCCATATCTTACCGGAGGTACAAACCTGACCAAAGCCGTTCTGACGGCTTTTGCCGTTACAACGATAGGTTTTGCCGCCATCAAGTACGGCGCCTTTACCAGGGGTCTGCCGATTCCAGGTCAGTCCTATGTCGTTCCCATCAGCCTGGCCACGGCGGTAGGTGCGTTCATGTTCGGCATCGGGATGGTTATCGCCGGGGGATGTGCTTCCGGGACCCTGATGCGGGTGGGAGAAGGATTTGGAATGCAAATTCTGTCTCTCTTTTTCTTCATCGTCGGATCACTACTTGGTGCGGCTCATTTCGGCTGGTGGAAACTGAATTTCATCGTCCGTGGCCCCAGCGTATTTCTTCCCGATGTGTTCGGATGGGTAGGAGCCGTTATCGTACAGCTCTTTATCATCGCTCTATTGTGGATTGCCGCAGACAAGTGGGCGAAACGCAAGAACGTATCTGACGGTCACTAACAAAATACTATCCAGAAGGAGATTAAGTATGAGTAAAGAAGTTGAATTGGACTGCATGGGCGAAGCTTGCCCCGTCCCCCTGATTAAATGCGAGAAAGCCCTTGAGGGTATGGATGTCGGCGACGTACTGATCTGTCAGATTGATCACAGCTGTGCCATGAAGAATGTTCCCGAATGGGCTCGTGAACAGGGCCATAACGTCGAGATTGAAGAGGTCGACGACGGCGAATGGGAAGTCATAATCGAGAAGGTTAAATAACCGGCCGATGATATTTCTTATCAGGACTTTTGTATGAAGAAATTTACCGACAAAATCAAATCCGACCCCTATTACAAAGCCTGGCTCAAAGAAGCCTGGCCCTATCTGACCGGGGCGATTCTTCTGTCTGTTTTTCAGATTGTTTCCCTTGCGGCTGCAGGCAGCCCCTGGGGCGTTTCCGGTACCCTGGCCAATTGGGGTGCATGGCTTTATAAACTCGTGGGCGGATCGGTGGACAAGTGGTACTACTTCGCTTCCGATGCAGCTCAGGCCAAGCTTGCCGCCGGTCCCTTGCAGGATCCCGGAACACTCCGAAATCTTGGCCTCATAGCCGGTGCGTTGTTTGCGGTTCTTATTGCCAGCGGATTCAAGTTCAAGAAAATTAAAACCTGGAAGCAAATTGTTGCTGCTGTGCTGGGTGGTCTGCTTATGGGTTATGGGGCTCGAATTGCGTTCGGCTGTAACATCGGGGCACTCTACAGCGGTATCGCGTCCCTCTCCCTTTCGGGGTGGGTTTATGCCGCGTTCTTGTTCCTCGGTGCCATCGTGGGCAGTAAGCTGCTCGTCAAATACTTCATGTGACAGGAATAGTTTAAATGCGAGAAAAGAAAAGAGAACGTTATGATGTCGTCATCATAGGCGGCGGCGCCGCCGGACTTACCGCGGCCATATATTGTGGTCGGGCAAGGCTGAACACCCTTCTCATTGAGAAAGGACTGATTGGCGGTTTGGCCACTTATACCAACGAGATAGAAAACTTCCCGGGATTCCCCGAGGGTTCAACCGGGCTCGGACTGATGGAAAAATTCCATGCTCAGGCCAAGAAGTTCGGTGTCAGGTTCAAAGGCACAGATGTGAAAGAAGTCAATTTTGATGGTGAGTGGAAGGAAGTCCATACCTTCAGGAATATCTTCGAATCCCGGGCCGTCATTATCGCCTCCGGAGGTCGTCCAAGGACCACCGGCGCCATCAATGAGAAGGACTACCTGTTCGACAAAGGCATCAGTTTCTGTGCCACCTGTGACGCCGCTGCCAATGAAGGTAAAACCGTCATGATTATCGGATCCGGTGATGCCGCTATTGAAGAAGGAATGTTCCTCTCCAAGTTCGCCGGGGAAGTTATTGTCAGCGTCATTCATGACGAGGGCAAGATGGATTGTAATGAGATTGCAAAAGAGCAGGGCTTGAACAATCCGAAGATGACTTTCGTCTGGAATACCATGGTTAATGCCTTCAAGGGTGATGGCCATATGGATACTGTCGAGTTGAAGAACCTCAAGACCGGCAAAATGACGGATTACAAGGTTGATACCTGCTTTGAGTTCATCGGTTACATTCCCAATACCGAGATTTTCAAGGAAAAGGTGACTCTCAACAAGCAGGAATACATTCCCACCAACGAGTTGATGGAGACCGGAGTTCCCGGCATCTTCGCCGCTGGAGATGTCCGGGACAAAGAGCTCAAGCAGGTGGCTACGGCCGTTGGTGACGGTGCGATTGCCGGTGTGGGAACCGAAAAATACATTGCGGATTGTGATGTCTTTGAAAAACAGATTATGCAGGCTGAGAAGCCGGGTTTCATCTATATATATTCCGCTATTGATGATCCGAGTCGTGAACTTCTGCCCATGATGACCGAAATTGAACGATCATTCGGAGGCAAGGTGAAAATGAGCGTCATCGACATCTACAAGGGCAAGAGGCTTTGCGACCGTCTGGTCTGTGATGTTGAACCGATGACCATTTTCTACACCCTGAACGGTGAACTTGTAGCCACTGAAACCGATTGTGACCTGCCTCATGTCGAGAAACGTTTGAACAAGCTTCTGGCAATGGCATAGGAGGGAGTTATGAGGAAATCCATATCGGCCCTGTTTGCCGCTCTGGCCGTACTGGTCATGATCGGATGCGGTCCCGCTCCTGCCGGGGAGAAGGGAACCGAAATCATCGATGCGGAATCCGCATTGGAGTGGCTCACCGACGGCGATATTGTTCTAGTGGATGCCAACAATGGCGTAACCTACAAGAAGCGTCATGCTGAAGGCGCTGTCAGCATCCCCCGAACTGCTATTATCGTCAACGAACCGGTTCCCAATATGCTGGCTCCGGCCTCTCAGATAGAGGATGTGATGGGCAGCGCCGGTATCGGAAACGATACCCTGGTACTGATATATGACGACAACAAGAATATGGATGCCGCTCGCCTCTGGTTCACACTGAAGGCCTATGGTCACGACAGGGTTAAAGTCATTTCCGGCGGGTTGATCGCATTGGCGGCGGCAGGTGCGGAAGTTGTGACGGCGGTTCCATCACCCGTGAAAGCCTCTTTCAGCGCCGGTCCACTGAACCGGAACATGCTGATTTCATCGAAGGAAATTCGTGACAATGTGGAAAATCCTCCGGCGGAATATATCCTGATCGATACCCGCAGTCTTGAGGAGTTCAACGAAGGTACCATTCCGGGTTCCATTTGTCTGGATTTCAGCGGCAACAATTTCAGCGATGCCACCTTCCGGCCGGTGAATCAGATCCGTATACGGTATCTCGAGGAAAAGATCGATTACGATAATGAAGTCGCCATATACTGTAAGACTTCGATTCGAGGCGCACAGACTTACCTCACACTTTACAATGCCGGTTATCGTCATTTGAAACTGTATGACGGAGCATGGGTGGAATGGACTTCCAATCCCATGAATCCTGTGTATATTCCCGAAGGCGCTGCTCTGAATCTGGACGCCGCCGATCAATCTTAGTATCCAAATCAAGGAGATAAATATGAAGAAAGCAATATTAATGCTACTGGTTCTGTTGGCCGCAGCTTCCATGGTTTTCGTGGGTTGCGATAAGAATGAGGCAGCCGTTGAGGCTCCCAAAACTGAGGAAGCACCTGTCGTTTCCATGGTTGATCCTGTCGAAGAGGCTGCCAATGCCTATTTCGCCGAGTTCCCGGAAGGCGGATATATCATCAAGGAAGATGTGTTCCTGGACAAGGTGAAAGCCGGTGAGGACATGTTCATCATCGATATCCGTCAACCGGATGTTTATGCGGAAGGCCATGTCACCGGTGCTGTGAACATTCCCTGGGGCTCTGCTTTGGCCTCACAGATGAATCTCATTCCTCAGAGTGGAGAAATATACATTTACTGCTACACAGGTCAGACCGCCGGCCAGGCTGTCGGCATCCTAAATGTGGCCGGTATTCAAGCCAGGAGCGTGCGGTATGGATTTGTCCGCGGAATCAGCACCGTGGAAGGCTATGAGGCTGCCATTGACGCTGATGAAGTTGTCATAGCTCAGATGGCTCATGATATCGATCCCGCTATCCAGGCCGCTGTCGATACCTACTATGGCAATCTCGGCGCAGCTCCCTTCAAGAGTAATATTATCGCTTCCAGCGATGCCGCCGCAATCCTGGCGGCCGGTGACGAATCCGTGCAATTTGTTGATATCCGTAAAGCCGAGGATTACGCCAAGGGTCACATCGAAGGCGCCATGAGCTTACCTTATTCCGGTGGATTGCAGGGCTCCTTTGCTGATCTGCCCGCCGACAAGAAGTTAATCGTCAATTGTTACAGCGGTCAGACCGCCGGTCAGACCGTCGCCATCCTCAAACTTCTGGGTTACGATGCCGCCAGTCTGAAGCATGGTATGGGCACCGGTAAAACCGGTGATACCGGCTGGGCAAATGAAGGTTTCGACCTGGTGATGTAGTACCTTCCGGCTGATTCAGCCTTGAGGCCGGCAACCGGCTTCAAGCCCCTCCTCAGGGATAACCCATGAGGGGGGGCTTGTTCTATTATAAGATTGTGCGAATCCATGAGCTTAACAGACAATATCATTCCGCCGGCTGGAAACGAATAATCCGTATACGGGTTTTCCTCGTACTGTGTGTTCTCTATGGCCTGATCCATATTCTGACCTTGAGCCTGCATCCTTTCGTGCATTCCGATGAAGCCTGGCTGGCTGTCTTGAGCCGGGCCATGATTGCCGAGGGCACTCCGGCGGCCGTTGAAGAGGTGTTCCGCCTGACTCCCCGGTATCCTCATGCTTTGAAAACACTGTATCACCTCATTCAGATTCCCTTTCTCTCGATTTCCTGGTCCGCATTTTCGGCACGTCTGCCCTCGCTGATTGCCGGAGGATTCGTCCTGGTTCTTGTAACGCGAATTGCCGAGGGGGCCGGAATAGGGAAACATGTCCGGTTCGTTCCGGGGGCTCTGATGGCGTTGGATCCGCAATTCTGGTACGTATCCCATCTCGGACGGCAGGAGATGATACTGACAGCTCTGTTTCTCTGGTCCTGGAGTTTGAAAAGCCGGGGATACAAACCGTGGATTGCTGCCTTGCCCCTGGCTGCGGCTGTTTTTGTGCACCCCAATGCCTTTATTGTCGCCATTCCCGTTGGAATGATGTATCTGTTTGATGTCTTCTTTTCCCGGAAATCCAGGTGGAGCAGATGTCGGGATCTGTTTGTCTTTAGCTCAGTACTTGGAGCAGCGGCCGCGGCAGCTGTCGGATTCAGTTATCTGATGGACGCCGATTTCTTCCATCATTACACAGCCTTCGGTGCCGCGGTCGGCACCGGGGATTCAATTCTTGTGAAACTGATCGGCCTGCCGCGGTTTTTTGGAAAGATGTGGAACGGCAGTTCCGGAACCTATTTATTGGCGGACATCAGGGCGATGTTTGTCATTGGCTCTCTGGGATTTCTGATTACAGCGCTGCGACTGTCATTTCCTGTTTCACAAAATTACCGGAAAACAGCCTCTGCCATGTTGGCAGTTCCCGTCTCTCTGGCGGCGGGGATGGTGATGGTGGGGAAATACGGCCCGCCGTCAATCACATTTCTGATGCCTTCGGCGTATCTTCTTTTTGCATTTGCGATTTTCAGGCAGGCTGCCATTCAGGGGCCGGTGGCACAGAGAGTGGGATTTCACAGAGTTATAAAACCAGCTGTGGTACTCCTTGCAACGATGGTCCTGTCGTTCTCAACCGCTGTAGAACTTGCCGGATCGATTCGATGGCCGTCCTACGCATCCTATCGTCGGTTTCTGAATGAAAACATCGGTGATGAGGGCAGGGTGCTGGTAAACCTGAATGCCGCATTCGCTTTTAATTACGACAGACTTGTGATCTGGAGAGATCTGGACAAACTCAAGATGGGAGACGCGCAACTGGAGTCCCTGATAGATGAATATGATGTCCGATGGATTGTTTTGCCTGATGAGTTGGAAATAATTTATAACTCACGCCCCGTCTGGAACGGCATTTACGGAAATCCCCGGTGGTATCCTGAATTGATGGAAATCCTGGATCGGAGAGGAATACATGTTGATGAAAAATCTTTCCCGAATTATGCGATGAGGATTGTTCCTTTTATGAACAGATCCGATTGGAAGTTACACATCTATCGAATCGAGCAATGATTCGTAACGTCGGCGTACGCGTGTCGTCTCCAGGAAAAAATCACCGCTTTCAGTATCTCGCTTATTTCCAAGTGGATTTTTCTCCGACGGACTCAGAATCCCCCGGGAGTTCATATAGACGATGGTATCCGCCAATATCAGAGCCTCAGTGACATCGTGAGTCACCATGAGTATTGTCAGTCCTTTTTCCCGGTGAATGTCTTTGAGTATCCCGTGAAGACGTTTACGGATTTCACTATCCAATGCCGCGAAGGGCTCATCCAGGAGCAGTATTCCGGGTTCGGCGGCCAGGGCCCTGGCCAGTACCGCCCGCTGCTTCATACCGCCTGACAGTTGAGCGGGATACAGGGATCCGGCGTCTGCCAGACCTACCAGACCGAGCAATCCTTCCGTATCAGCAGCCACTTTGTTACAGGCTTTTCCCATTCGAAGGGGAAATGAAACATTATCGTTCACATTCAACCAGGGGAGCAGCTGTCTGTCATCCTGCAGGACGAGTTGTCTTCCGGGGGACGGTTCAGTCATTATTTCGCCGTTGACGGATATATGCCCGGATTCCACTGTATCCAGGGATGCGGCACAACGGAGAAGCGTTGATTTCCCGCATCCGGAAGGTCCCAGGAGACAGGTGATTTCTCCCCTTGATACGGAGAGGGAAAGACCGGAGAACACCGGCTCCCTTCCCGACCATCGCCGGGTCAGATTGTTCAGCTCCAGAGCCGGATTTTCCGGTTTCATGCTTCGAACTCTCCCCATTTTCTACGGACGCTGTTTTCCCATCGGGTCAGGATGAGTTCTTCCATCGCCATACCGGTCAGCATGACGACAAGAAGGGCGGAATAAAGCGCGGCTGTGTCCATCATCACCCGGCTTTCGAAGATCTGCCAGCCCAGACCTCCGAGTGCGCCTACGGCTCCGAATACCATTTCAGCGGCGATGAAAGCCCTCCATGAACGGGCCCAGCCTGTTCATATTCCCGATATGAGGTGTGGAAAGGACCCGGGCAGTGATATATGGATAAAAGTTTTCCAGCGGCCGAGATTGAGAATCCTCGCATAATAAATCCAGGCTGGAGGCAAGGACCGGACACCTGATTCCAG
>DAOVYP010000426.1 GCA_030635565.1 Spirochaeta sp.
GGCAAGGACGAAACCTACGCCGTGGGATACGGAACTCAACATGTCATCCGAACGATTGACTCCCCGGGCCAGAGAGACATTTTCATCGATCCATTGTTTTACTCGGGGCATGGGCCAGCATAACCCGGGATGAAGGGAGAGGGAAATGATGAATGGGCTGAGGTTGAAGGTGGCCGGTGAGGGTGAAATCGCAGGTTATTTGCTGGAAATATTTGGAATTCAGGTGGATCTTTGCGGATCTGTCACATCAGGACCTGACGGCATGAGGGTATCCTCCGATCAGCAGTAGGTCTGAGCCATTCATCATCCCCGGCCCGAAAACTACCAGCGGAAGATTGAAGCAAACACCCACGGACCCCATGATACAAGCAAAATGCGGTCTCCAGCCGGAAAGATTTGCCCCGGGCCACTTAAAACCTCCATCGGCGGATTCCCATAGCTTGCAGTTGACGAAAGAATAAGCCGTCGATATAGTACCGCTAGTCCTCGCGGCAGTGGTGGAATTTGGTAGACACGCTAGCTTGAGGTGCTAGTGACGGAAACGTTGTGGAGGTTCAAGTCCTCTCTGCCGCATTTATTAAGGGCGATCCGATTGGGTCGTCCTTTGTATTTATAACGCCCATATCACTTCATTTAACTCGCCATCCGCAGAGAGGACTTGAACCTCCGAAGCTCCGGCACGACCGAACAGGGAGTGCGAATCGACAGGATGTCGATTCAGGAGCAGAGGCGGTCCCGGAGGTTTGAGCCAGGAAGGCGAAATCCAGAGGGTTCAAGTCCTGCTAAAATATATCGAAAATGCTTATCCCGATTATTCCAAGATATATAATTGCCAACCCAATAATCATGGGAACTGCAACATATCCGAAATAATGGATTACGGAACCGGTATTTTCTCCGAACTTCTCTTTCATCGGCTTAAGCTTTTTAAACTGTCTCTCTTTACCTGAGATTCGCAAGATGAAGACAACCAGCGCATAAAACAAAATTATCGTCCCGATCACTATGTTGATTAAAACCATCTCGACTCTCCGAAGTAATTGTCTTGTATACCGTATTATACTATTACTCGCGTCAGGAGTCTGACGGACTTAACCATTCCGGACCGACAACCAAAGAGAGTGAGCACAATGCGCAAGCGAGCTTGAGTATTGTCGAACCGACACAGGATGCCTGCAGAGCGAAAGCTACAAGTCCGATAGACTCATCGCCGAAGGTCAGACCCCACCAATTAATTCAACAGTCCTTGTGACGATGTTGTCGATGAAAGCCGGGAAATCCTCAACTTCGCCCCGGGGCACACGGAAGCCGATCGCCCCCACATGGCCGCCGCCATTGGTGATATCCAGATGGGCGAGAACCTGACGCAGGTCGAGTTCCTTATAGGATTGACTCCGGCGCATTCGCAGCTGGATGAGATCGGACTTATACAGGGGGTCGTAAAAAGCGACAAGACTGACATAACCGCTTTCCTCGGCCAGGAGGTTGGCCGTATATTTGGCTACGGTGACGATAATGTCCATATCATATTGTTCAAGAATCGGTGCCGTCATTTCTTCATCGAGGGCAATCCAGGACATCGATCCAGTCAGCTTTTTATGTTTCCAGAAATCCTGATAACAGCTTTCTTCTTCAACAGACAGTTTTTCCAGCTCATTGAATATGTCTTCGATACTGGAGAAATTGCCCGAATTCTTATCCGTCTTGCGTATCAGCATCTTGTTGAATAAACGGCTGAAATACCGGTAGTACCGTTTCTCCCTGCGGGATTTGAGGAATTGACCCATCTTCGTGTCGCCAACGATGCCGGTGACGATAGACAGAACGAAATTCCGGCTGAAAATCTCTCCGATACCAAATTGCCTGACGACATCCTTTTTCTTCTCGAGCCTCAAGGCAAGAAAACCGATGAGCTCACAGGTTGAAGAGGCCTCGTCAACCAGCCTGTATTCCTCGTCGCCTATATACTGGCCATCGGCTTCCAGATGGTGGTCGATTTCCATCACGATAACGTCGGGCCGGGACATGAGAGGACTCAATTGCTCATGAAAATCAATCATTTCAGGCTTGGGTGTATCGAAGGCGATCACCGTATCATAATCTTCTCCAATCTCATCATGGCTTCCGATTACGGTGATTGAATTGTATTTGCAGATGCTCAGCAGGTAGGAAAATTTATCCCAGTTCTCCCGGTTGAGTACCATAGCCTGGTGTTTTTGGAATTTAGCCATGAGAAGACTGAAAGCCACCATCGATGCCACGCAGTCTTCATCAGGATTCTGATGCCCCACCATCAGGAAGGATTTCCTGGTTATCATGGTGTTGATAAACCTGTCGACTATCTGCAATTTCCTTCGTCTATTCGGGATACGGACTTTTTTCATTCTGGATTACCTGCAGCATACAAAACGGCCCGATCACGGCCGGCCTCTTTGGCAGCGTAAAGAGCTAGATCGGCCCTGTCCAACAATTCTTCGGGGGTGGTTCCGTGCGCCGGGCATTCGGATATGCCGATACTGGCGGTGATGTTTTTAAATGACCCCTGCCGCCCCTCCATGACATCCAGTTTCCTTATGGCTTCACCGGCCTTCCGACAGCAGTCCAGGGCCGCCTCTCCACCTTTACCCGGCAGGATGAAGGCAAACTCATCCCCCCCGTATCGTGTGAGAATATCTTCTTCTCTGAATGCGGCGACAAATGCAGGAACGGTAGCGAGAATCACCTCGTCTCCTACGGATTCCACATATTGGGTATCCGATCCGGCTTGCAAAGCCGGGGTGAAATTGTTCGGTTACACCGGTTCCCCGCTCCGGATCGATTCGGTAAC
>DAOVYP010000219.1 GCA_030635565.1 Spirochaeta sp.
GAGCCGGGCCAGGTCGCCTTCCATGCTGAAGACGCCGTCGGTGATGACGAGGATGGAGCCGCCCGGGGGCCGTCCGGAGGCGGCCTCCTTGAGCTTTTCTTCGAGAGATGCCATATCGGAATGGGAATAGATTTTTCTGGATGCTTTGGACAGGCGGATGCCATCAATGATGCTGGCATGGTTGAGTTCATCCGAGACGATGACATCCCCCTCACCGGCCAGAAGGGGGATGGTCCCGGTGTTGGCCGTCCAGCATGATACGTATGAAAGGGCGGCCTCCGTACGTGAAAAACGAGCCAGTTCTTCCTCCAGCTCCCGATGGATTGTAAAGGTACCGCAGATAAAGCGGACACTTGCGGTGCCGGCACCGTATCGGTCCAGCGCCGTTTTGGATGCCGACACAAGGTCAGGATGATTCGAAAGCCCCAGGTAATTGTTCGAGGAAAGAATCACGACTTCCCCATGGTTTTCCATTGGCGTCCTCGAGGCCATGGGTCCTTCCAGATGCCGAAGGGTTTTCCATATCCCCTTCTTCTTCATGTCTTCGTTTGATTTGCCCCAACGGGTATGAAATTTCTCGTTCACAGCCTTGCTCCGACTTAGAATATTCGATATAACGGAATTATATTCCAGATATCGAACTGGCGCAACAGAGCCGGATGGACGGCGACGACCCGCCGGACCGCCAGGAGGTCAACATAACTACAAAAAAACTCCCCAGAGTCCCCGACAATCGGGACGCCGCCGACTTCACTTTTTAACCTGATTCAGGATAATCCTTTTACCTGATCAATCAGTGCATCAGCCTGTTCAACTGAATCGATTATGGCTGTGAAAAAAAGCTTATTTTTATCCAGTCCATTGCATAACGCATCAAGTTCTTCACTCAAATCCGCATCCTCGCCATGAGATGGAGTGTACATAACCTGCACTGATTTACCAGCATCCTGTACCTGCTTCAGCAAATCAAGCCACTGCGAGGGGTACGGGTTACCGGCACCCTGGATCCACTGGACACAATTCAGGTTTTCAAGTTCAAGTATTTTCGGCAGATGCCGTACGGCATCCGGCCCATCAAGATGATAAATGGTGTGATCCACATGCGCGCAGCACTGAACGTTGTCCTGCCGGAAGAAATCCTCGAACATCTGCGGGCTGATCATACAGGTAAAATCGTTCTTGCCGACACAGACAAAGCGCCTGCTGCTGTAGCTCATCGTCCAATTGCTGGTTCCCTGGCCGTAGGGCAGAATGATGTCGGAAACGGTATCGACAACATATTTCCACAATTCCGTCATCTGCTTCATCGCTCTGTGAATGGTATCCGGTTCGGCTATCATATCCATCATCAGGTTTTCCGGGCCGCGAATGGCACTTAAACCATCAATGCCCGTATGCAGATCCGGATATGCCGTAATCCACTTATCCTTACCGGACCCGGCGCATCGATTAAGAAGCTCAAGATAAAGCTTCCACCATTTATTATCAGGATCAATCTGTAAGTCCGTGAATCTGCTCCAGTCATTAACGAACGGTTTTACCCAGGAGGTAAAATCCTTCGGTTTTAACGTCATATCAGCCCCGAGCCAGGCGGCAAACTGATCGGGCCCAAGCCAGGGATGACAAACCGGCAGGGCGTCGCCGGCATAATGAGTGTGGGCAAGCTGGTACTCCGCCGCTTCGATGTAGTAGTCCACATCAGTCCACATCTGCTCTTCCACGTCCGGCTCAGCCGGCGCTGATCCCGGTTTTGCATCAGGAACGGTAATCCATATCAACGGCCCATCATTGAGATCGCCGTTCCAGAACGCCTCATTACGCTGCATGGATTCAGACAATTTGTTCTCATTAATCCATATGGATTTCATTTATTCTCCCATTAAATCAGTTTGCGTATTATCTTAATACCATCAAACTCATTGCATTAATTGACCGAAGGTTTCTCTGGCTACCCGCAATACCAAAGATTTCGAAGACTCAGGGTTGGAGCTTATCAATCCCTGGAACGCCTGAGCCTGAAACCCTTGAATTGCCTGCGTAATTTGCATAGACTATAGGCATGAAACAGTATACAATACGAAAAGTTCCGGAGTACATCGACCGAATTGCCCGTGACGAATCAAAAAAGAAACATATAAGTCTCAATAGTGTCCTTCTTGAAGCCATATCGAAGGGGCTGGATGCAGATAAACAGATTGAATATCACGATATGGATGACCTTGCGGGAACTTGGGTAACAGATCCGGAAATTGAAGCTGCACTGGCTGCTTTCAGTGAGATTGATGAGTATCTCTGGAAGTGAACTGTGAAAATAGTCATTGATACAAATAGATACAGGGATTTCTGTGATGGAACAGATGATGCTGTGTCCATAATACAAAAATCCTCAGAGATTTATATCCCATTCATTGTTGTTGCAGAACTTCGAGCAGGATTTGCCTGCGGAAGCAGGGGTCCTGAAAACGAACAGGTTTTGTCAAGATTCTTGAATAAACCAAGGGTGAAACTTCTCTTTGCAGATGAAGGGACGACTTACATCTATGCAAATCTTTTCCGGCAGCTGCGCATACAGGGAACACCAATTCCCACAAATGATTTGTGGATATCAGCACTTACAATTCAGCATGGACTGATGCTGTTCAGCAGAGACGTCCACTTTCAAAAACTTCCTCAAATTCCTATTATATAATGATTTACAATTTTTCAAAAATGCCGGCTTGAATGAAGCGGACAGCTTCTATCATGTGAGATACCCATACAAGGTGCAATTCATCAATTCAATTTATAATTACCACCCACAGAAATAACAGAAACCTGACCCGAGGCGACCGGTAACAACTTCATAAGAGTTGTATTTCACGGCCCTACTATTACTTCTCACCTGTTCAAGGCATGAAATCTCTCCTTCGCGATCTTGCTCCGATTTAAAATATTCGATATAACGGAATTGTATTCTTGATACCGAACAGACGCAGCCTGCAGCAGGCTGCTGAAAAATAAAGATTTGGTTCAGAGATAAGGCAGGCCGAAGTACAGAAAGCGCAGTGTACTGTCAAGTACATGGCCTGGTCGGTTGCAAACAACCTGCTCGGCCATGTATCCAGAGGCATTTCGAGCATTCGACCAACGCAATATCTGAGACAAAGATCCTTTTTCAGCAGCCTGCAGGGCCGCCAGGAGGTCAACATGGCTACCAATAAAAACCCCGCCCAGCCCCCCGCAGTCGGATTCCGCATCAGGGCCATCCGTAAGGAACACGGCCTCACTCTCGAAGAGCTCTCCCTCAAATGCGGTGTGTCCAAGTCCATGCTCAGCCAGATCGAAACCGAGTCGGTGAACCCCACCATTGCCACGGTATGGAAAATCGCCAGTGGGCTAGGCATCGAATTCCGGGCCCTTCTGGAAGGCAAGGAAGAACCCTCAGGCGCCATCCACCTCTCCCGCAGGAAGGACGCCACCATCCTGGATTTAGCCGACGGGAAGGTTCACCTCATCGTCCTCTCCCCCCTGGATATGGTGGACGACCTGGAAATGTACCTGCTCCAGATGGATTCCGAAGCCGTCCTGGAATCCCGGGCACACCACCCCGGAACTGAGGAGTATCTCACAATCCTGGACGGCGAATTGGAAGTCACAGCCGGGGAGCATACAGAGCTTCTCGGTCCCGAGGATTACATCATCTATGCCGCCGATGTCCCCCATGTCATCCGGGCGGGGGGCAGCGGACCTGTCAAAGCCCATCTGACGGTGCGATTCACTCAGGATCGGGGGCGGAGATGACCGATCGGGTTCTTGTGACAGGATCGTACGGACAGATCGGCACCGAGCTCACCCTCAGGCTCCGGGGCATCTACGGAGATGCCAACGTCATCGCCACCGATATTACCCCGGCCCCGGAACTGCTTGAAGAGGGCGGTCCCTGCCGTTACCTGGATGTCACCGATCCTCGACAGGTGACAGCCCTGGCTGTGGAAAACAAGATTACCCATATCTACCATCTGGCGGCCATACTCTCAGGGAACGGGGAACTGAATCCCCAGAAATGCTGGGACGTGAACATGAACGGCCTGTACAACATCCTTGAAACCGCCCGGACCTGGAAAGTGAAACAGGTCATCACCCCCAGTTCCATCGCGGCATTCGGTCCGGATACCCCCAAGGAACACACTCCCATCGACACCATCCTGCGACCGACCACCATGTACGGTATCACGAAGGTGGCCGGAGAGCTCTTGAACGAATATTACAATCAGAAATACGGTGTTGATGCCCGGAGCCTCCGATTCCCAGGTATCGTATCCCACGAAACCGAACCCGGAGGAGGAACCACCGACTACGCTGTGGACATGTATGTGAAAGCCGTGGCCGGCGAGAGTTACACCTGCTTCGTCACCGAAGAAACCACCCTGCCTTTCCTCTACATGCCTGATGCCCTGAACGCACTTCTGGAACTGTCGGCGGCTGATGAATCAAAACTGATCCACCGGACATTCAACGTCACCGGATTCTCGGCCTCGGCTGCCGATTTCGCCGATGCTGTGAACCGCCGAATACCGGAATTCTCCTGCGAATTTGAACCGGATTTCCGGCAGATTATCGCCGAATCCTGGCCGAGAAGCATCGATGATAACGATGCCCGAAGAGAATGGGGGTGGAAACCTTCCTTCGACCTGGAGGCCATGAGCGATGATATGATTGCCCGGTTGAGGGAAAAAGAAACTGTGGTTGCGGCGAATACTGAAAACAGTGGGGTTTGAGGTTATTCAGAAATTAGTCAAAAATAATCTTCAGAATGCTGAGGAACTCATGGACAAAGGATGGTACCGGATAATATGGACTTGGATTCACATAAGCTTGAGATTATTGTACAAAAC
>DAOVYP010000191.1 GCA_030635565.1 Spirochaeta sp.
CAGGGTTATCACCTGCCGGCAGCCGGGACGCGGTGGTAAGGGCTTCAATCAGCGTCTCTTCGGTCCATTTCTCCTGCCGTATCACCCTCATACCCTCTGGAACCGGGGTTTCGGGTCCGGCCAGAAAAACAATTCCGGAAGCCCCGGGAATGGAAGAGCCCCATTCCAGGATTCTCTCGAAAGCCGATCGACCGCCGAGAACCGGCTGATATGCCAGGGGTGAGAGCCCCGCGATGTTGATTATGGCCAAATTTCCCATGCTCATTTCCCTTTGAATGCATCTGCTTCTTGACCCCGCCGATGCTCCCTTCCATATTAAACCTGTATGATGCCCAACCGGAACCCATTACGTTTTATAGTTCCCGCCGTACTGATCCTCACTCTCGCCGTTCTGTCCTGCCGGGCCGATAAGCCGGTGGAACGGATACTCAAAAAGCTGAAACTCGGGTACACCATCGATACCGAAGGTGACTATCGGGTGATGGTGGAACTCCCCGACGGTCGGAAGGCATCCGCAGGGGTGAGCGCCCATACGACATTACTCGACGGCAATGTCCGGGTACGGGAAATCTGGTCGGTAGCGGTAAGGATCCCGGGTGAACTGCCGGAAGAACTCGCTGAAAATCTGATGGGTGATACCTGGTCGTCCCGGAAATTCGGATCCTGGGCCCTGGCCGGTATGACATCCGACGGACGCCATGTACTGGTTTACATCACCCGCATTCCCGAAAAATCTTCCCCCCGGGTATTCCACGCCGCCCTGATGGACAGTGCCGAATCGGCTCTGGATCTTCGGAATGCGCTGACCCATCTGGAAGGAGACTGATCCATTATGTTTGCCGACGAAGGCCGACCCGTCTGGTCGGTAACTGAGCTCACTCATGCCATCAAGGGGCAGCTGGAGACAACTTTTCCATCGATCAGTGTCGAGGGGGAAATATCCAACTGCCGGCCGTCAGGGGCCGGGCACATATATTTCACCCTCAAGGACTCAGGTGCCGTAATTTCCGCCGCCCTCTTCCGGGGACGGGCTGCCCGGGTGGAAGAAAGGCCCGTCGACGGTATGCAGGCCGTGATTACCGGAAAGATTGACGTCTATCCACCCCGGGGTTCCTACCAGATTATTGTGGAAAATATCCGGGCCGCCGGCCGTGGAGCCCTGCTTGAAGCCCTGGAAAGGCGCAAGAAGGCATTGGCCGCCGAGGGCTTGTTCGATCAGGGACGAAAGCGGGCACTGCCCCCCTACCCGCGCCGGGTGGCGGTAATCACTTCCCCCACAGGAGCGGCGATCCGGGACATCCTGCAGGTCCTGTCCCGGCGTTCGGCGGCTCCCCGGGTCACGGTGCTGCCCACTCCCGTCCAGGGCGCGGAGGCGCCCGGAAAAATCGCCGCCCAGCTGGCTCGGGCGGCGGCATACGGTCTCGGAGATGTGGTAATCCTGGCCCGGGGCGGCGGGTCACTGGAAGACCTGATGGCCTTCAACGAGGAAATCGTGGCCCGTGCGGTGGCGGACTGCCCTCTGCCCGTGATAAGCGGCGTCGGGCATGAAATTGACGTAAGCCTGGCCGATCTGGCGGCGGATGTCAGGGCGGCAACGCCTTCTGCGGCCGCCGAGCTGGTAAGCGACCGGTCCGAGGATCTTCTACTGAGGTCCCGGGGCTTCCGGAGAGAGGCGGCGGGGACGCTGGCCGCCCGTCTCGATGCAGCCGGCCGCCGCTTGCGGACATTCAGCCTCCCCGAGCTGATCCGCCTGGTTTCCGGCCGCCTTGAAGAGGCCATGAGAGGAAGCGATGAGGCGCGGAGGGAACTGGAAAGGGCGGCCGCCGAGCGCCTGAACCTGTTAAGGCGCCGCCTTGAGCTGGCAGGGCGCTCCCTGGCCGACGCCTCCCCGAGAGCCGTGATGGAACGCGGTTATGCCCGGGTATCTCTCAACGGTAAAAGTGTCACCGATTCGGACCAGCTCTCGGAAAAAGATGATATCAACCTTGAATTCGCCCGTGGCGGGGCCGATGCCAGGATTATCAAGCTGCACAGCGGCAAGGAGGAACTATGAAAGGATTCGAGGAAAAACTGGGACGGCTGGAAGAGCTGGCCGAACAGATACGGGACAGGGATGTACCCCTGGAAAAAGCCATGGCCCTCTTCGATGAAGGCGTCACCCTGTCAAAAGGCCTTGAAGAGGAATTGGAAGGGTTCGAACGTAAAGTGGAAATCCTGTCAAATGAACCGGCGGAAGACGGCAGCGGAGAGCCGGAGCTCAAACCGTTCTAAAACGGCAGAACCACCTTATCCCCGGTCTCGATGCCTCTGTCCCTGAACCATCCCTGATTCACTTCCAGGGCATAAAGTACATTGCGCCGGGAGACCACCGATGCCATGCTTTCAGGTTTCATATCCTCAATCTGGCGAATTGTACCATCGGCGGCGATAAACGCGATGGACAGGGGAATTTCCGTATCCTTCATCCAGAACGATACCTGGGATTCGTAATCGAAGACAAAAAGCATGCCGTGATTTTCGGGCAGGGATCGCCGGTGCATCAGCCCCTCGTTCCGGGTGCCTTGAGTATCGGCGATTTCTGCGGTCAGCTCATGACCGGCAACATCAATCAGCATTGTCGGAAGCGAATCAGCTCCGCATCCGATAATGAATGTAATAACAGCTATCAATAAAATACCGGTCGGTCGGCCGATTCCACCTGACCTGTCAGAACTCATCAAGAAATTCTTCCCGGGCCTGTTCCCGCCAGGCGATACGGTCGGATTCTGCGGCCTGTGCGGCTTCAAACACACCCAGATCCAGATATTTTACCGTCAGGGGCCGTTCCAGAGCCAATCTGGTGCTGCCGTCTTCCCACCAGGCCTTGCTGGGGTTCAGGTCTACAGGGGTGCCGTATCGCTCTTCCAGGGTGGTATAAACGGTAAACCAGTCAATTGTTTCGGGGTTGAGTTCCAGCATGATGGCACTCAAGGCTTCTTCTTCAAATTGAAACAGTCCTCGGGAAATAAAGAGAGAACCTCCGGCATCAATGAGGGACCCCCTGGGACGCTCAAGGAGGCTGACATCGGCTTCACCCCGATAATTGAACCAGCTGTCCTGAGACAGGAGATCTTTCACCGCATCGGGGCTCATCCCCAGGGATATGCCCCTGTAAGTACGGGAAATCGATTTTCCGGATTCATTATCCCCGGTCTGTGCGCCGACAGTCTGCACCAGTGTCAGTGTCAGAGAAATGAGAATTACAAGCCGGTGAAAAAATAGTCTGTTTCGTCGATAGATGGTCATTCATTTAACCTATCGGCGAAATCACCGGTATTTGAGAGTATTTGCGGTTGAAGCAATGGACCTGCACATTCATGATTATGATATGTTCCACCGAAGTCCCAGAATCCTGTTTGCCGCCATGGTGCTGGCTGCCGCCGTTTCCGCTGCTGCTGTCGATAATGAACAGATCATCATCATAGAATACGAATTCGAAGACTACCGCCGCAATAAAAGAATGGAAGAAGAGGACCGTCTTCGGGGCAATGTCTTCACCTTCAAACCAGGTCTGGAAATTATCACCGACATTGACGATGTGGAAATCCGGTTCTTCGAGGAAAAGATAGGAAGGACTCCCTGGGAACAGGACAATCTGGCCGCCGGCGCATATCGGGTGGGGCTGGAACGCACCGGATTCGAGATTCTCGAGTTCTGGGTGACTGTTCGCAACGACCGCCGGACCGTAGTGCTGGTGAGTATGGGAGAGCCTGCGGGAACTCTTGTTCTGGATGACCTCCCTCCCGGGGCCGAGGTGATGATTGACCGCCGGCCTGTGGAAGGAGATGAGGTATCGGCTCCTGCCGGAAGACGCAGCCTGAGGGTATCGGCATTCGGCTGGGAAACTGTACAGGCCACCATCGAAATCCCCTCAGGCGGAAGCCTCGAATGGCGATATGAGGGGAAGAGGACCGCCTTCGAACTTGAAGCCTCCAAAGTCCGGCCTCCGGTTCTCCCCCCGGGGGATCGAAGCGGCTTCCGAATCGAGTGGTCCGCGACATCCGGTGGCAGCGCCGATATCCGGATATTCAGGCCGGACGGAAAACAGGTCGCGGCAATCCCATTTGCCATAACTTCTTCCAGAGGAACGGTTGACTGGAGACCTGTCTCCGTGGATGGCGAGGATCTGCCGGAAGGCGAATACCGTGTCGTCACCAGAGGAACCGGGTATGATGATTCGATCGATTCTACCGAATCATCACTCTATCTCGACAGCCGTTTCAAGCGGGAAGCACGCCCGGCTTTCTCTCCCCTGCCGGGGCTGCTCTACGCATCGGGATCCGCCATGCTGCCCCGGGGTATCTGGCAGGCATCCACCAACGCCGGCATCGACATCGGTTCCGGTATTCCCGTCAACATCGGCCTCCGGTTTTCCCCGGCCGTTCGATGGGAATTCGCCGGTAAATTCGGCATCACCGCCCGGGATCCTTTTGATACCACCAGCATCGGTTTGTCCTTTTCCGGATCATGGAGAGCCAACCCGAAGCCCGGCCCTTATTCGATTAATCTGGTTATGCTCTTCTCATACGGCGGCTATGCCGCGGATTTCGGCCGCATCCCGTCAATGTATCCGGGTATGGCTCTGCCGGGGCTTCAATTCTCGGCTCCCATGGAATTCGCCATCGGTAACTGGAATCTCGTCGTATCACCCTCGGTATATCTCACCTTCCTCGGAACCGACACCGGTGAGTGGCGCTTCGCCGGTCCCGCCCGTCTGGTCGAGTCCCTCGGATTCGGTGTTTATTACGAAGACGGACGATTTCTGGTCGGCATCTCCGCGGCGGCGAGGGGACCCGATTACCCCCGGGAGTTCCTTGACTATACCATCTGGAGCGGACTGGAAGGCCGATTCGACCTTCCCGGAGATGCATCCTACCTGGCCGTTTATACCGGCGTCCGCACACTGGATGCCGATCCTGTCGTGAGCATGGGAATTGAATTCGGAGTAATCCGTTAGTGCGGTGCCCCGGATATTTGGTGACTAGGCGATTTGGAAATACGATGCAAATGGGTAATATGGTGGAGCTGCCCGAATTTCGCCGGAGTCGAGCCTCCAGGGCGAGTCCCGCTGGAACGAGGGGTACTTGCAGCAACGAGTCCGGGCAGCTCCCTCACGGTATTCAATTATATGTTCGTGAACTGATTACCGGGGCACCACACTAACGCAGCCAGAAATACAGAATCAGACCCACCGCGATGACAATTAGGGCGCTTAAGGTCCA
>DAOVYP010000151.1 GCA_030635565.1 Spirochaeta sp.
AGTTCGGAAATCAGGGCCCGGCGGCGACAGGAACGGATCAGGGGAACCGTATCCCGGGGAAGATCGTCACCCCACCCGGCCATTTTCCCGGTCGCATCACCGGCCCGAAGAAAGGCGTTAAGGCCCAGGAGATCACGTTCGGCCCGAAGAAATCGGGCACGGCGCCAATTTGCAAGATATATCAGGAAAAAAAACACACCGGGCGGTAGAAATGGTATGACGGGAAACAGGGCCATCAACAAAAGCATCCGGGCCGACCAGGAAGCCTGATGAGTCCTGAAAACGGCGGATGCCATGATAAACAGCGCCAGGGATCCTGCCAGAAGCGCCCATGGGGTGAGGACGTTCCAGTATTCGTTCTTCTGCCTCCCGGACCACACAGCCCGGGGAATGATATGCTCACCTTCATGAAGAATGGAGAGAAGGGGTACCTCGCGGCTCCCATACATCCTGAGAATCCCTTCCCGTCGCTCAAGAAATCCAACGAGGTATACCCGTGATCCTTCCTGAAGGGAAGTCATCTGCTTCCATGACAGTGTTCGGGGATGCTCTTCCGGCAGGCGCTCTTCCAGCAGTGTCCGGGCATCAGGAGTCTCGGTACTTTCAGAGGATAAAATGTAGATTTCCGAACCCGACATCATAGCCTGAACGGAAACACATTCCCCCCTGATCCAGAGTGAATCATTACCCTGTAGCGCTTCGATTCTTCCGGTGAAACAATGAGCCCCGAGAGGCTCATCGAAACCACCTGTATCGAACTGTACTACAGGCAGTAATGCGGATTTCCTGATTCTTTCCCTGAATTTTCGCCAGCGGGTGCGGGCCTGCAGTCCGCCAAGACCGGGTATTACGATATAGGACAGAAATGCGACAAGAACTGCGGTACCGATCAGTATCATTACTCAGGCTGTGAGGTTGAAGACCATTCCGGCCCCCGCCGTACTGCCGAGGGTACCAAAGGCCGCAGAAGTTGATTTTATGGCCTGATGAAGTTCAATTGCGTATTGCTGTATCAGTGCATCAGCCCTCTCGGGTGATATTTTGGCGATTTCAGGCCTGTATCCCGGATTGCTCTTCATCTTCTGAAGATTTTCGATCAGGCTGTTGAGAATCTGCACCCGGGATAGAGGTACAGTACGCTGTCCCGTGGAAGCGGGAGTCCCGGAAATGTGTCTGTATTGGGCGTAAACGGTCTGGGAAGGCCTGACTGGAACGGACATACGATGACCGGATCGTGAAAAGCGTGTAATCTGAAGAGATGATATCTGACCGGCTACACAACCGAAACTCATATTCCGATTCCTCCGCTTACATTATCGGAAGCGAAGACAGTTTCGATTAATTAATCGGCTCTTAATGGACCCTGCGGCGCTCAGAAGAAGACTGGCAATCAATGCACATCACGGCATAGGGGATGGCTATCAGGCGCTTGTTATCGATTTTCGATCCGCAGCCGACACAAACACCGAATCGACCGTTTTCCAGTCTTACGAGAGCCGACTCAATCCGCTGCAGGCGGAGCTTGTCTTTGGTACCCACCGCTTCAAGGGTCCGGGCATCAATATCATTGGATGCCACATCGGCAAGGTCTTTCACTCCGATGTCTTCAACTGCGGCACGGAAATCGTTGTTTTCGGCAATCAATGAAGTGAGCACATCCGCCTTGAGATCCTGTAATTTCAGCTTCATCTGGCCCTTGATTTTATCGTCCATGAGTACTCCGTCTGAAAAACGGAGCTAATCTGACTGATAGAAGATAATTTGTCAAGAACAAACATGAATACTCTGAAATGCAACTGCATTGATAAACGCATTGGCTGCTTGCCGGAAAGGTTCACAGCAAGTAACCTGATATCCGACTTTCGAATACACTCGGTTTGAGATTCCACGGAGTTAGCTCCGATGATGTTTTCAGGGTCTCAAAAGGGTCGCGGATGCCTTCTTCCACGTCTGCCAATCTCTTTTGGGAGGGCATATGATTTCAACACTTCAATTTCACTCAGGATATCCGACTCGATTAAAGGGTATCGGGAAACAAACAATTCTTTTCAACGACTGGACAAACGTGCTTTATGGACCGAACGGTTCGGGAAAGACTACCATACTCAAAACCCTGGCCTTTGCGGCCGGTTGCGGCAGCGGTGGATGGTCCGACGGGCATGAGTCGGAGGAGCTGCCCTACCCGGTATCCATAATAAAAGACGAGCGACCGATATTCTATCAGGACTGTTACCGGAACTCGGAGGAATCATTCATCGACGCCGGTTACCTGGAGTCTCATGTTCATTTGCGCTCAACCGGAGAGAAAAGGATCGGACTCGTAAATGAACTCATTGATTACATAGAAAACCGTTTTTTAACGTATAAATTGAAACGCGATGACAGGCCGACGCTGCTTCTGGACGAAGTTGATAACCATATCGGCTTCGCCGGGCAGGCAATTCTCTGGGGAGAGATATTCCCGAAACTGTCCAAGAAGTATCAACTCATAATCTCAACACACAGCATCTTTCCTATCCTGCTCAACCGCAGCAACAGCATTAAGCCGGACAACATCATAATTCTTGCTCCGCAGTATGCGGAAATATGCGTTTACGAGCTGGAAAGAGCCGTTCGGTATTTCAACAATAACGGGGAGGGTACCGGGGAATAGGCATCAGGACTCCTGGTAATAATCCTTTTAAAATGATGAGTATCCTCTATTTCTACGGTCTTGACGGGAACCTAAGGCGTAAAATACTATACGCAAGATATTAAGAGGAAAAAAGGAGGGCCCTTTTTGAAGGAAGAGGCCATTGAGGTAGAGGGCATCGTTAAAGAGTCCCTGCCTAACACCATGTTTCGTGTTGAATTAAAAGCTGGGCATCTCATCCTGGCCCACCTGTCGGGAAAGATGCGCAAGCACTATATCCGCATTGTTCCTGGTGACAGAGTCCGTGTCGCGCTTTCTCCTTATGACCTGACCCGGGGTCGTATTATTTACCGGGAACGCTGACGCAAAATGAACCAGGTGGCTCCCGAGCCGCCGTCCTTATGGGCAGCACGCCCGAACTCACCGATTTCCGTCGACATTTCAAGATAATTTCTTACAAGCGGAGCCAGGACAGATCCATCGTTGGAGTGTAATCCTTTACCATGAATCACCAGTCCCTTCCTCAGCCCCCGGCGACGCATGGATCGAATGAACCGGGCCATTTCCTCCCTTGCTTCCCGGCCGGTCATTCCATGAAGGTCGAGGATATCCTGATGAGATCTGCGACGCCAGATTGCCCTACTCCCGATTACGGGAGGTTTCTCATTTTTGTTCTTGGCAGCTACGACATCTGCATCCGGGAGATAATCGTCCAGCCAGTCACTTCCGGCTGCGGATCGTGATATCTCCTTATCTCCGGCACCGGCCGTACTCCCCGATATTTTGCCCCGGTCCCGTCTGTTCTCCCATTTATCAAGGATTGAATCAAAATCCATCGATGGCCTCCGCAATAAAGATAAGGGAAGAATGGGGAAGCCAGCCTTCAAGTCCGTATCCGGTGCGCACCAGACAGTCGTCATCCTCAATAGCCGTAATCGTAACCGCGGATCCCGCGGGGAGCTGTATCCAGTCGGTGGCCAGAGGACCGGGAATCTTGCGAAGAGGTTCCGAATTCACCCTCACCACCGCCGTTGGACGCCTCCAGAGATTTTCCGTATAGAGCAACATGATTCCGGATGCGGTCAGCAGGAGTATGGCAGAAACAAAAATGATAACTTCCCTGGCGTCCCGACGGAACATGAGCCATGTGAGAGCCAGAAAAAAGATATTCATCGCAGCCAACCAGATGGTGAAAATCAGAGACGGAGGCCATTTCAGGGGCACTTGAACCTGATCGGTGAGTCCGAATCGTTCCTCAAGACGGTCCAGGGTGTCCGAAAGCCTTCGGGAACCCGGCCGCAGGAACAGAGCCCTGCGCATAAATGCCACCGCCAAATCTGGATTTCCGGCTTCCATCTCCGTTAAAGCCATATCGTGAAGCAAACCGGGGATTTCTCCAATATCACGCCATAATACACTGTACTGCATGCGGGCCGATTCCCATTCTCCGGTGGCAGCCAATTCGGCCGCCCTGGCCGCCGTTTCGGCATTTTTTACCTCGATGTTCGATGCGGATAGAAGTAATGGCAGAACCGCCAGAACGGCCAGTCCCCGTATTCCGGGACGACGGATGATGAACATTACAAGAAGGGTTATGAAACCCGGCAGAGCCAGGAGAAACCAGTATTGATTTCTCCACTGAAAATCAGCTTTTCCATATCGGAAAAGCTCGGCCCCGAGAAGTATATCGGCATCACCTTTACCTTCTTCTCCCTCCGCCTCTTCAGCAAGGATGGAATCAGTTTCCGGACTCTTCCTGCGAATTCGTCCGCTTCCTTCGGGTTCCATCCAGATCCAGCCGGGATTTTTGAGTTTAAGGTTCCCGATTTTCTCTATCTGGAAGTCATAACGTTCTTCCCGCCAACCCTCATATCCGGTTGGACCCGGGATATAGGAAGATGTGGATCCCTGACTGACCAGGCTCGCACCTTCGAGATCCGGTACCGGAAACTCGAGAACATTGAGGTTACCTTCACCTTCGACTCTGATCCGTACCGACAGGATATCCCCGACCCGATACGGACCTTCATCCCATTCCGCATTAATGCTGAAGTGCCCTACAGCTCCGGAGGACAGAACGGATTCCGGGAGAGGCAGGACTTCCACTGAAAATGATGATGTTGACCTGTTCAATCCCGCAACTGATATTCTGATTCCGGGAAATGTGTATTTACCGGGTTCGCTGAGGGTCCAGATCCAGGAAGCCATAGGAACGTCATAAAGAATATCGTTCCCATGAGGGCGGGTTACGATACCGCCGAGGCCAAAAGCATCTTCCAGCAGACCCTCAGGTGCCGAAATCAGAACCACGGAATCGGCGAGGGCCAGGGAAATCAGATTGCGGGCTTCCAATACGATCGGGATGGACTGACCCTGCCAGAATGTTTCCGGGACAATCCGCCAATTCGTCGTTACCGGATAGGGTAAATCCGCTTCATCAGGTTCCAGCCCGATAATTTCTTTCATCTCCGTAATCGCTTCACGTTCGCCGGCCCGTATTCGGAACGGTTCAATCATGTGAAACCCGGGCTTATCGACCCTGATGGATGCCAGTACCTCAATCATCCTCACAGATGTTCCTTCATCGGTTTGAACCGACCAGGGACGGGCATAGGGATAGGCCCACCAGACCATGGGACCGGTGAGTTCCGGTCGAAAGATTTCCACCTCCTCGCCCCAGGGAATGGAAGTCCGGATCTGAATCGTGAATCTTTCACCGCGAACCACCCGCTCAGGGTTGAACTCCAGTAAAGCAGTATCAGCCGCATGAGCGGATACCGTCAGAAGGAAGAGGATTCCAGCTACCAGTCTTCGACTGATTCGCCGCTTTCCGTCGTTTGTACCGACCAAGCATCCGCCTCCTTTCTTCTGACATAATCGAGTAGATGCCGGCTGTCCTTGTCGCCGTCTTCTCCCGGGTTTACCCCGCTTGCAGTCTTCTGTGATACTGCCGAACGTATTCTCGAAAGGGCGTCCTCAAGGTTGATTTTTGCATCGATATCCGATGGCTTCAGAGTCAGGGCCCTTCTGAAAGAACGGTATGCCTCGTCATAACGTCCCCAGTGATAATAGAGAACCCCGCGGTTGAATGCGACACGGAACAGGATGTCCATATCATCGGTACTGCTTTCCGCCATGGCCCAGGCCCTGAGAGCCGCATCACCCTCGCCCAGGGCGTAATAGACATTTGCAAGATTATAGAAGACAACATCCTTACCGGAATTCACTGTATCCGCACCGAGATATTGAAGAATGGATTTCTGATACTGACCTCTGGCGTATGACATATTACCAGCCAGCACATGTGCCGATGGCGCTGATTCCCTGCAGGATGCCGTGAGCATCGTCAGAACGACCGCAATGATAATCAAAGGAATTTTCATCTTCGTCGCCATG
>DAOVYP010000158.1 GCA_030635565.1 Spirochaeta sp.
AACATCTGGATAAGGAGTGATTAAGGAATGACTGATATAACTATGATAGGACATATTTCAAGAGACATTATGATATACAAGGATGATGAAGTCAGATTTACCGGTGGACCCGTAATCTATTCTTCTGCGGCTGCAGCCAGATCAGGTAAGAAAGTTCAGGTAATTACCAGAGCTTCAAAGGAGGCAGAAAACGAACTGAATGGTATGAGGGCTAACGGGGTTCAAGTAATAAGACTTGATTCCAGAGCAACAACAAGCATTGAGAATATCTATTATTCTGCTGATAAAGAGAAAAGAAAAGTTACACTTCTGGCGCAGGCAGATCCATTCACTATAGCAAGTATGCCTGCAACAGACAGTACAATATATCATCTGGCCGGGTTATTCAGGGGTGAAATACCTGATGAATTCATTCCCTACCTTCATAAAAAGGGTAAAGTCGGCATTGACGCACAAGGTTTACTTCGATGCAGTGAAGGGGGAAAACTCATATTCAGGGATTGGAGCTCAAAAATGGAGTTTCTGCCGATGGTTACCTACCTGAAAACGGATGCCGCAGAAGCTGAGATATTGACTGGTGAAACAGATAGAGAGAAAGCAGCGAATCTTCTAGCTTCTTGGGGTGCAAATGAAGTTATGGTTACTCATAATTCAGAAGTTCTGGTACTTGCTGATGGTAAAATTTACAGAGCACCTTACACACCGTCAAATCTTTCTGGAAGAACGGGCCGTGGTGATACAACATTTGCCGCGTATCTTGCTTGGCATATTGATCATGATCCGGAAGAATCAATTCGCTATGCGGCGGCTTTATGTTCAATAAAAATGGAAGAACCCGGACCATTTAAAGGTACTGTTGAGCTTGTAGAAGCCAGAATGAGGAAAGACCGGTTAGCCTGAACATAATCCGATTCATTCGCATATCCGCAATGAAAAGTTGTATTTTTGATGGTTCCTTCATGATCGTTTCTCTTCTCTTGTATAAAAGGGTGGTTTCAATAAACAATTCAGAAAGAAATCCATTTGAAAAATTTTGATCAATCATGCTATTGTTTTTAGAGAGCAATAACTTATAAAAAAGGATTTTTGTGATGCGAATTGCCATGATTATGTCCCTGATGTTGTTAATCGGTGCCTTATCAAGTTGTGGAAAGGTCCGCGAAGCCTCACAAATGGTAAAAGCGGTAAAGGGAATTGCTGAAGCTGCCCAGGACATCTCCGGGGATATGGATTCCGGAGAGATTGATCTGGAGAATCTCAACCTTTCGAAAGATGACATCCGTTCATTTTATAACGGTGTCACAAAACTCAACGAAGCATATCCTGATATCGATTTTGAAATTGCTCTGACGGCGGCTTTTGAAACCGCATCCCAGGGCAAGAATCTTGAGAAGATTGTTAAAAAAGAAACTGACATGAGTTTCGAAGAGTACAATACTTTCTCGATGGCGATTATTATGATCCAGGCTGAAGCGGCGGGGGTTCTCCTTGCAGAGGGGATGGTTGAGGCCATGGAACAGGGCTTAGCCCAGTTCCATGACATGGATATGTCTGATTTTACCGAAGAGCAGATGGCGGATATCGAAGAGCAACGCCAGGCCCTTGTGGAAGCTCAAAAGGAATTGGAATCTCCGGAATACAGGGAACTTAAAGATCGTATGGACATGGTAAATTACATCCGTGAGGAGTCTGGGTACTAGCCGATCCACAAAGCCGAAGTTCTCGGGTTGATACGGAAATTAATACATTTGCTGTTTGATAATATTTGCTGATATGTCTACTATGAATCCATGACTGCAGCTACAGATGAATGGATAATCAATTACCTCCCGGAAGAGGGTGGGCGTTACACGGGAAAACTCAAGGTCGGTGATGAGAGGTTGCGATTCGTATCGTTGTATGAATCGAGTAATAAAACGATCGTGAAAGCGATCTTTCTCGATGTCGCCACCTTCGCTGCCACCGGTGGCCATACGGTTTATCGGTACTCAAACAATGATGAAGCGATAGTCGAATTACCGGTGGGAGATATCGCCACTGTTGAGGCGAAAAAAAAGGGGCTCATGAAACGGGTTGTTGTTACGATGAATGACAGTCAGGTGTTTGTTTTCGACTATGGATTGCTTTCAGTCCGGAACCTGGTTGAATCTATAAATTCCGTGATGTTTAAAATGTAAAATGAACTGATGGAGTCGACATCTCAATCCAGGTCATTTAAATGTTCAAATTGCGAATTCCATAGCTTGGCTCTGTATTAGGAATCGACTACGGAAAAACCCCGGATAAGGCAATCAATGATTGTCCTCGTTCATGGTTTGAGCGATGCGGATACCTTCGAGCACCAGGTCCGGATGGATGGTGTCGAAGATTTTTGTGTCGGCGTAAAGGCCGGCGAAGCCGCCGGTGGCCACCACTGTGGCATCCTCCCCTTTTGGGAAGCATTCCCGGCGGTACCGACTGATGAGCTCCCGTATCATCCCGAGGTGTCCCCAGTACAGTCCGGACTGAATGCTCTCCACGGTGGATCGGCCGCAGGTCTGTTCAGGCCGTAAAATCTCCACCTTAGGCAGCCTTGCGGTAGCTTTCTCCAGGGAGCCCATAGAGGTACGTAAGCCCGGAGCGATGGCCCCCCCCAGATACTCCCGACCTGCGTTGACAGCCTCCACTGTGGTGGCGGTGCCGAAATCCACGATGATGAGGTTCTTCCCGGGATACCGGGCCACGGCACCGACGGCATCGGCGATTCGGTCGGCTCCTACTTCCGCGGGATTCTTGTAGCGGATCTTGAGGCCAGTTTTCACTCCCGCCTTGAGACTGAAGGGTTCAACGTCGAAATAGTGACGGCAGGCGTTGCGCAGCGAGTGGTTGATGTCCGGTACCACCGAGCAGTATCCCACCGACGTTACTGAAACGGGATCGAATCCGTTCTCCCGGATGACGTTCCGGAAGAACAGGCCCAGTTCATCACTGGATGCAATACGTTCGGTGATCCTCCGGAAGCGGAACAACAGGCTGTCCCCGTCGAAAAGACCGCCGAAGATCTGGGAATTCCCCACGTCGAGGCACAGGTTCATGTCGTCTCCCCGGCCAGCAGGGCGAAGAGGCCCTCAGCCATGTCATCTTTAGTTTTGGTTTTTTTCAGAATTCCTCCCTTCCCATAGATAGAGGCATGATGGTGTCGGGCATCGATGTCCCGAAGGTCGTTATGGACCACATAGTCTACGCCGCCCCGGGCGAACAATGCGTTCACCTGAGCTTCGGCGTGGGCGTCATCGGCGTCGTCGGTGAGCTTGAATCCCACCACAACTACCGATTTATTGCGGCTCCATTCACGCAGGGAATCCAGGATCTTAGCCGTGGGTTTCAGTCTTAAAATCACCTCCCGGCCGGTACCGATCTTTCCCGGTCCTCCCGGGGGGAAAGCTGTCCCGTCGACGCTGACCCCATCCACGGTGTAATCGCTTACTGCCGCCAGGTGAACCACCGCGTCCCAATCCCCGATGGTCAGTTGATTCCGGAGTGCATTATGGAGATCGGTGTAACTTGTGTAGGTGAGTTCGGCCACCGGGATTTTGTTGGTACCGGACGAGATACTGTTCGGTGAAACGGCTCTCTCGCTTCGAAGCAGCGTCACATCGGCACCCCTGTCGGCGAAATAACGCGCCAGTACCGCACCGGTGCGGCCGGTGGAGCTGTTGGAGATCCGCCTCACACCATCGATGGGTTCTTCGGTGCCGCCGGAAGTGAAGAGTACCTTCATCCCGGCTCTTCTTCCATCAGGGCGAAAACCTCATCGGGTTCAAGGAGCCGGCCGTAGCCCACAGTTCCGCATGCCAGACGGCCCTCGCCGGTGGGAAGGATGCGGCAGCCCCAGCCTTCCAGGATGCCCAGAGCGTCGCTTACCGCCGGGTGTTCAAACATGTTGCTGTTCATCGCCGGGGCGATCCACCAGGGCTTACGGAAGTTATTCACCAGGAAGAGAGCGCCGATCAGATCATCGGCCAATCCCGCACGGAGTCGGGTAATCCGATTGGCCGATGCGGGGTAAAGGATGAAGATGTCCGCCCAGTCGGCGAGTTTGATGTGGTCCAACGCACGGCCGCGTTCAAACATGTCGGTAAGCACCGGCCGGCCGGTGAGGCCTTCGAGGGCGGCATCACCGAGGAAACGGCGCCCCCCTTCGGAAGCTACACATTGAACGGCCCAGTCATTCTTCACCAGCAGTGAGGCCAGAGAGGCGGCTTTGAAGGCGGCGATGGATCCGCTGGTCATCAATAACACGTTTTTCTTCGTTTCAGATTCTGACATTGTCGATCAACCTCACTTTTCCCAGATGAATCGCGCCGAGGATTCTCCCTTCGCGTTCCTCCACATAATCCACGGCAAATCCGGCATCCTCCAGCCGGGCCGCCTTGTCTTCAGGCGATCCGGTTCCGGCGAGTATTCGGTGGAAGGCCGGGGCCAGTTCCCGTTCGGCAGAGCTGAGCCGGGCGTTCCGGGAACTCATTGCCAGTCCGTCGTACTCCCGGATTATGGGGCATGGAATTATTTCCGTGTTCAGGAAGAAGGCCTCGGCCATTCCCCGGATTAGATTGAACTGCTGCCAGTCCTTCTCACCGAAATAGGCCCTGTCGGCACCGACGATGTTCAGTAATTTGAGTACCACCGTCAGGACACCGTCGAAGAAGCCCCTCCGATGAGCACCTTCCTGAAACTGACTATCCTCAATCTCGGTCACCTTGTAGCGGTATCCGTCGGCGTACATGTCCCCGGTGTCGGGATAAAACACCAGGTCGGTGCCGGCGGATTCCAGAATACCCCGGTCTTCTTCAAAATTCCGGGGATAGCGCTTCAGGTCCTCGGGGTCGTCGAACTGAGCGGGATTCACGAACACGCTCACCGCCACAACGTCGTTCTCATCCGCGGCACGCCGCACCAGGCTCAGATGTCCCTCGTGGAGGGCCCCCATGGTAGGCACCAGACCCAGCGAGGTACCGGCCCGGGTGATTTTCCGGAACCGCTTCCGGGCGGAAGCGATGTCCTGAAGCACTTCCGTCATTCGTACCATTCCTTTTCACCGGGAAAGGTTCGTGCAGTTACCTCCCGGTGGTAGTCGTTCAAGGCGCCTTTCACCAGGGTCGCGCCCTCTATGAAGTTCCGGACGAATTTTGGCTTGAAGTCGGCGGTGAGGCCCAGCAGATCCTGGAGTACCAGTACCTGCCCGTCCACGTCGACACCGGCACCTATACCGATTACCGGTATGTCCAGATCGGCTGAAATGGTCCGGGCGATGTCCCCGGGTACGGCCTCAAGCACGAGTGCGAAGCAACCGGCATCCTGGAGGAAGCAGGCGTCCCTGAGAACCTGGGCCGCCGCCTCTTCCCCGCGTCCCTGGACCCGGTATCCTCCCAGGCGATTCACCGACTGGGGGGTGAGGCCCAGATGTCCCATCACCGGTACACCGGATTCCACGGTGTGACGGATCAGGTCCAGGTTGCCGGCGGCACCCTCGAGTTTCACTGCGTTGGCCCCGGCACGCATCAGCGCGGCGATGTTCTCCATGGATTTCCTGATTCCCACCCTGAAGGACATGAACGGGAGATCGCCGATGATGAAGGACTTCGGCGACCCCCGGCGGACAGCCGCAACGTGGCCGGCCATCTGCGCGGTGTTGATCGGCAGGGTGGTATCATGACCGTGAAGTATCATGGCCACCGAATCGCCCACGAGGATGCAGTCGACATCACTGTCGGCGATCAGTCGGGCGCTCCAGCTGTCGTAGGAGGTGACCATTGAAATGGGGATGCCATCCCTTTTTTTCTTCGCGAAATCGATAACAGTCATGAGCTTGCCTCCTGTTTGGGATCCAGGCCGAAAAGTGCGGCGAAAGCCCTGTAGACCTCCCGCC
>DAOVYP010000228.1 GCA_030635565.1 Spirochaeta sp.
AGATCCACTCCGACCCTCTTCATGGCGCTACGGGAAATTTCGGCCTCCCGATTGCGGACGACAAGGCGGCTGCCGGTTTCGAGAACTTCGTTAAGGGCAATATTCTCGGCAACGGTCATGTTGGGAAAGAGGGAGAGATCCTGGTAAATCACCTCGACTCCAAGATGCTTCGACTCAATTGAAGATTGGCGGCTGATCAACTGGTCGTTAATCTTTATCACCGATCCGTCCTCGGGCCGCTCCACACCGGAGATAATCTTGATAAGTGTCGATTTCCCGCTGCCGTTTTCTCCGACAAGACAGTGTATTTCCCCGGCTTGCAATTCAAAGTCAACACAATCCAGTGCCTGGACTCCCGTATACCGCTTGCTTACGTTTCTCATTTCAAGGAATGAATTGTTCATAGTTTGTCTACATTATAAAACAGGCGGTGGCACTCCGTCTCCAGGAAGAAACAAAGTTTCACCGCCTTTAGGTTTTTTAGAATCCGAAATCGTCCGCGTTGTCCCCGGTGATGTCGATCATGGCATCTACCTTAATCACATCGCCGTCGAGTACGGTTGTTCCCATGCCCGGTACTTTCATACCGTCCTTGATTGTCTTACCTTCCAGCAACTGGAGGGCAATCCAGGTCATGGCAAAACCGGCATCGCCCGGATCCCAGAGAATACCGTGATCCATTGAGCCGTCTTTCAGATATTGGGCCGCATGAGCCGGAAGTACCGTTCCAACAATCGAAACTTCGTCTATCAAGCCCTTCTCACGAAGTGCCTGAGCCGCTCCCGGAGGTCCCAGGCTGCCGAAGCCGACGATACCCTTCAGATCGGGATAGGCTTGGAGAAGTTCGAGTGTACGCTGCTTGGATAGTTCCTGATCTTCACCGCAGGGGATTCGCTCGGTTACAAGCTCCATTCCCGGATACTTATCGGCGGCATAAGCTATCCCGACATCGGCCCAGAGATTGTGCAGTGGGACGGTGAGTGAACCGACGAAAACCGCAAACTGACCGGATTCGCCCATATACTTGGCAAGCATGTCCCAATGATGTCGACCGAAGTTCTCGTTATCAATCAACTCAATGTCAAAGTCTTTACCCTTCTGATCTGGTGACTCATGAGTAATAATGATGATACCT
Source organism: Spirochaeta sp. (assembly GCA_030635565.1). Taxonomy (GTDB): domain Bacteria; phylum Spirochaetota; class Spirochaetia; order DSM-2461; family DSM-2461; genus UBA2779. The sequence continues at coordinate 1,136 of DAOVYP010000228.1, forward strand.
GCTTCCCTTGCACGGTTGAATACCGGCTCCAATGCCGTCGCATCGTTCGGCGTCACACAGATTGCATCAACACCTTTACTGATGAGGTCTTCTACCATTCGGACCTGCTGGGCAGGATCCGCATCCGCGGGACCTATCTGGTATGCATTCACGCCGAGTTCTTCCGCAGCCCGGTTAACACCGACTTCCATACGGTTGAACCAGGGAATACCTGTGATTTTCACGACTGTTGCGATTTCATACACGTCGTCATCCGCATCCGACCCACCGCCGGCGAAAACAAATGACGGCGTCAATAGAATCAGCGCGATAACCGCTACTACCAGGAAACCTTTTTTCATTCTGAACCTCCAAAATCCGGAGCATTGCTCCGTGATTTTCTGCTTTACTGACAATCTTAACCTGTATTGTTCAATTGTCAACACTTAATGCGCCCAAATTGGTATTTTTGTTCCAATCTTATCATTGCACTTTAATATCACCCATTATTGGTTCTATTGATTACAATTTTGCACATATTTATGTCCCATTAGACTCAATACCGTGTTATACACAATGATCATCAATCCAGATTTAAAGATTTTGCGGATAACAACTGGTTTTTTACATTGTCTGTCTTTGCTATACTGTTGACAAAAGAACACAATTGTTGCTAATATTGCACGAGAGAGCACATTTATTTGTTAACTTCCTAACATTAACTTGCAGGAGGTGCCTGTCTTGACTGCATCTATTAACTGGAGGCCGAATGGAACTGACATTTGACGGAATGGTAGCGGTGGTAACTGGAGGATCCCGGGGCATCGGCGCTGCCGTCAGCCTCTCTCTGGCCGGATCCGGCGCAATGGTGGTGATTAATCATCTACCCATGAAACGTGATGTCGAAGGGTTTGAGGCCGTCCGTAAGGAAATTGAAAAGAACGGAGGCCAGTGCATATCTGTTCCCGGTGATATAACGGACAGCTCATTCTGTAATGATTTATGCCGAATTGCCGTTAAAAAGTACGGAGGGCTGGACATACTCGTGAACAGCGCCGGTTTCGCAGTTCAAGCCGGCTGCTCGGATATTTCAGATGACCTCTGGAAGAACGGTATTGAAGTCAACCTGTCGGCGGCGTTTTATACAACCAGAGCGGCACTGGAGTACTTGGGAAATTCCAGTCGCGGCCGTATCATCTACATCGGATCTTCCGGTTCGATTACAGGCGGCGGCGGTTCGGCTTTTTACTCAGCGGCTAAAGCGGGAATCAACGGTCTTGTCCGGAACCTTTCCAAAGAGCTGGCACCAAGGGGTATTACCGTGAATGCGATTCTTCCGGCCCTGATCGAAACAGACCTTCTCCGGGACCGCCATAACGATCCCGAAAAAAGGAAAACTCTGGTAGACAGGGTCCCCGTAGGGCGACTCGGACAAGCGGAAGATGTGGCAAATGCAGCTCTCTTCCTGGCATCCGATAAGGCGGGGTTTATCAGTGGACAGCTCATCATCGTCGATGGTGGATCGACTTACAAATGAGGATCTTTCAAAATTACCATTCTGAAAGATCCTCAAGTATAGGGTCGAAAAGTTATTTTATTATTGTATAAGAAAATAACTTTTCTAAAGGTCTGGGTAATTTTAAAAATCGGGGATTTTTGAAATTACCTCTAATAATTATTGATTTTTGAAATACCACAGGAGGTAAACAGTGGACAAGAAAGAAAGAGAGACAATGGTTCAGAAGGCATACGATCTCGGGTTCAAATATGAACGTGATTATCGCGGATGTGCCCAATGCGCGATAGCCGGCATGTATGATGCCATGGGCATCAAAAACGACGCTGTGTATAAAGCGGGAAGCGGTCTGGCGGGCGGCGGCGGTGAATGCACCACCGGTAATTGCGGTGGATACACGGGGGCATCAATGGTCCTTGCCTCTTTCTTCGGTAGAACGCGAGAGAAAGAGGCAAGCGAGGATGGGCGTGCCGACAAGTATGTCTCCTTCCGAATGACCCGTGCAGTCCATGATAAATTTGTAGAGAAATACGACAGCGTCATCTGTGAAGGAGTACAGAAGACACTCTATCACGGAAAATCATACGATCTTCGTGATGATGATCAGAAGCAGGCATTCCGTGATGCCGGTGCCCACCATGATGATGATAAATGCTGTATGGCGGTTGGAGATGGTGCCCGCTGGGGTATGGAAATACTGTTGGATGAATTGGAATCTCAGGGTATGACCCTGGATGATTTCCGTGATGCAAATGGGGATCAGAAGGAACCGGTATAGATTATGCCTGAAGCAGATAATGAAGGCCGCAACTATCACGTTGAAAATAAGGCCAAATCGGAACTTTTTTTCCTTAAAGGATCAAATGAACTCGGATGGGGCATGAAAAATCGTCTGGCGCGGGTGTTCAATCCCAAGGACGGTAAAACCATCATGCTCGCCATCGATCATGGGTATTTTCAGGGACCGACCACGGGTCTGGAACGTATTGATGTCGATATTATGCCCCTTGTCCCGTATGCGGACACATTGATGCTCACCCGGGGTATCCTGCGCAGTATCGTACCCCCGTCGGTAACCAAGCCGATCATGATTCGGGCTTCCGGCGGACCAAGTATCCTGAAAGAGCTCTCAAATGAAGAAATCGCCATGGATATCGAAGATTCCATTCGACTGGGTGTCTGCGGAACGGCTATTCAGGTATTTATCGGCGGAGAGTTCGAATCCCGCAGCGTTGTGAATATGACGAAGCTGGTGGATTCCGGTTTACGTTACGGAATTCCCACCATGGCTGTTACTGCCGTCGGACGGGAAATGGCCAGAACACCGAAATACTTCCGTCTGGCTACCCGGATCTGTGCCGAACTCGGCGCAAACATTGTCAAGACATACTACACCGATGAGGACTTCGAAACTGTTACCGCCACCTGCCCGGTTCCAATCGTAATAGCAGGGGGGAAAAAGAGGCCGGAAATGGACGCTCTGGAAATGGCCTATCGTGCAATCGACCAGGGCGCCGCCGGTGTGGACATGGGGCGCAACATATTCCAGTCTGATTCTCCTCATGGAATGATGCAGGCCATCAACGCCGTCGTCCACGGAAACGCAAAGCCGAAAGAAGCTTTCGCCATTTATGAACAGGTCAAGTCCGGGGAACATAAATAATTATGAAACTGCATCAGAAACATCAGAAGGAAATCGAAGATTTTCTGTATGTCTGCAACTGGCTGAGCGACCGGCGTTTTGTCACAAGTCACGGTGGTAACCTTGCCTATAAAGTGGATGAGAATCTCTACCTCATCACACCGACGCGGCGCTACAAGAACATCCTCGAGCCCGAAGATCTCGTTTTTGTGGATATTGACGGAAATACAATCGAGGGCAGCCGTGAACCGACCGGTGAGATGCCCATGTATCTGAACCTCTTCAAGTTTCGGCCGGACATTCGATCGGCCATTCATTGCCATCCGCCCTACACCAATGCCTTTGCCATCCTGAAGAAAAACTGGCTGATGAGACCCATCTTCCCCGGAACAATCGTTGAGGTGGGACCG
>DAOVYP010000260.1 GCA_030635565.1 Spirochaeta sp.
AGCACCTCATCACTGGCACCGAAGACACCACTGAAGAGCATGAACTTCTCGGACAGAAGCTGGAATACACGTTGATCGGCGGCATTCTTCGTGTTCAGGAAGTTGACCACCACGACGTCGTGTTTCTGTCCGTACCGGTGGCATCTCCCGATACGCTGCTCGATACGCTGTGGGTTCCAGGGAAGATCGTAATTCACGACAAGAGAACAGAACTGGAGATTGATACCTTCGGCCGCGGCCTCGGTGGCGATCATGATCTGTGCATTATCACGGAATTCATCAACAAGTGAGGCGCGAATATCGGCGGTTCTCGAGCCGGTGATTGTGTCGGTTCCGGCATACCGGCTGAGCCACTGGCGATAAGTCTCCCTGGCTTCCGGATGGGTATTGGTACCGTTGAACAGAACTACCTTTCCCCCGTATTCGGTCTCGGCCAGCACATTGGCAAGGTAGGCTTGAGTTTTCCGTGATTCAGTAAAGATGAGGGCCTTCTTCCCGGCGCCCAATTCTGCAGCCTTCCGGAAGCTGGTCTTGAGGGCCTTGACGAGAGCCTTCCCCTTGGCATTGTGAGTAATGGACTCGGCCAGATCCCTTAACATCCGGAGCTCGTGTATCTCGGAGGCGATTAGCTCTGCGTCTTCCCTGGAAATCACATCTTCATCCGGATTGTTATCGAACTGAGCCCATTCCTCCTTGAGCTCGTCCATTTCCTCGAAATCTGTCCCGAGATCATCATAATCGGTTTCAATACGGGAGTTCCGGAGCCGTCCTTCGAGTTTCCTTATCAGGGAGTTCAGGGCACCCGCGATAGCAAAGGTGGAGGATGCCAGCAGTTTTCGAAGTACGAGGGTCATCAGGGAACGCTGACTGGCCGGCAGCGCTTGAAGATTGGGGCGCTGCAGGTAGTACGAGACCATCTCATAGAGTATCTGCTCATCCTTTGTTGGTATGAATGCCTGGGTGATGGGCACACGATTCGTGTACCTCACGTACTCCAGTACCTGCCTGCGAAGGGTCCGTTGACAGAGGGGCTTCAGCCGAGCCTTAAGCTCAGCGAAGCTGTCTTGCGTATTGAGACGAGCATACTGACTCTTGAAGCTCTTGAGGTCACCAAAACTGTATTCATCGATGAAGCTGACGAGCCCATAGAGTTCCAACAGAGAGTTCTGCAAAGGGGTGGCTGTCAGAAGCAGTTTCGGGGAGTGTTTGAGAACGTCTCTCAGAGTCCGGGCAATCTTGTTATCAGGCTTGTAGACGTTTCGGAGATGATGGGCTTCATCAAAAACCACCAGATCCCAATTGATCCGGGACACATAGTCAGCCTTGTTGCGGGCGAAGTGGTAGGAGCAGATAACGATGATGTCCCGCTGGAATGGATTTGTATCACCGGCTTTGATGGCAGCATTGAAGGGCTTCGCCTCCAGAATCTGTGAAGGCAGGAAGAATTTATCGGTAAGCTCCTGTTTCCACTGCTTTCTCAGGCTCGAAGGAACGATTATCAGGATCTTTCGCTTCTGCTCGGCCCATCTCTGACTGAGAACGATTCCGGCTTCGATGGTCTTCCCGAGACCGACTTCATCCGCAAGTATCGCGCCCGTCGAAAAGGGGGACTTGAAGGCGAATAGCGCCGCTTCAATCTGATGGGGATTGAGATCGACACGGGCATCAAGCAGGGAAGCGGTAAGCTTTTCAAGACTATCGGATGAGCAGCGTTTGGTAAGCTCGTTTGCAAAGTATTTCGCATGATAGTCTGTTAACGGCATGTCTGGATCAGTCCTCAGGCGTGGAAATCAAGAGAATGGCGAAAAACTGCCGCATATTCATTCTCTGTAAGATAGCATGAAGTGGAGCTCTGAGTCGGCCCCGGGGAATCACCGCGTAAACGTCAATGCGGCATGAAATATGATTAACGGCGGCAGACAGGAAATTCACTGAAAATCGTCGAATGAGCGTAGTTTCGGGTATGATACCCGACATAGTGCTATGCTTACACAGTGCTATGAATAAAATGAAATCCATCTGCGTATTCTGCGGTTCCGGCTCCGGCGGCGATCCGATTTTTGGAAATGCGGCCCGGATTCTGGGTGACCTCCTGGCGCACTACGGTCTGAATCTGGTTTACGGCGGGAGTAACATCGGCCTTATGGGCCTTGTGTCCGCGGCGGTTCGTGACGGAGGCGGCAAGGTGACCGGTGTCATCCCCAGGCGCATTGCCGATAAGGTCCCGGTACAGGAAGGCATTACTGTGGAAGTGGTACCGGGAATGCACGAACGCAAAGCCCGGATGTACGAACTTTCCGACGCCTTCATCGCCCTGCCGGGAGGCATCGGCACCCTGGAGGAAACCTTCGAGGCCTGGACCTGGAATCAGCTGGGCTACCACGTTAAACCGGTGGCCCTGCTGAACATCAACGGCTATTTTGACAGTTTGCTCAGTTTCCTAGACCGCATGAGCACCGAAGGCTTTTTGCGGGACAGCCAGAGGAATGCACTTATCGTCGATGCCGATCCGGAAGAATTACTGACAAAGATGACGGATTGGAATCCGCCAAAGGGGCTCAAATGGGATAAACTGAAGCCTTCGAGTGGATCAGGATAATGAATTGGTAAAAAAACTCCTTCTTCCGACATTATTTCTCTCCGTATTGGTAATCGGATGCAAAAACCCGGGCATTCTGCCGATTCCCGAGCTTTCCTCAACCCGGGATTTCTACTGTCAGAAATTCGATGGTTCAAACCTGACCTATACCGTCACAGCCACAATTATGGCCCAGACCGATCATTCGGCTGTCTATGTAGAACCGGGCCGTGGAATCACAACCCAGACAGCCCAATTCATTGCCCAGGAGTTTGAGAACGCCATATACGGTTCAATACGGAATACTTTCGCTTATGAGAGTGACGTCGACGGCAACGGCCGAATCATCCTGTTTCTCCTGGATATCGTCGATGGATATTCCGGCAGCGGCGGCTACATCGGAGGTTATTTCTATGGGGGAGATACTCTGGACCAGGCAGGATCCAACCGGGCGGATATGATTTACCTTGATGTGGATCCGGTTACGGCCGGCGGCCCGGAGTTCTTCCAGATTATAGCTCACGAATTCCAGCACCTTGTGAACTTCGCGGAAACCTACATCCGCGGCGGCGGAACATGGTTCGACACCTGGATAAACGAAGGCCTCTCAGCCGCCGCCGAATATGTCTATTCCGGGGAGTACGATTCTTCACGTCTCAACTACGATAAAACCGACCCGTACGGCTCGATAGAAAACGGAAACACGTTCTTTGTATGGGGAAATGGAGACATCTACGATCTACTCGCCGACTATTCCAGCGTTTACCTCTTCTTTCAATGGCTCCGTCTCCATTCATCCAACGGTCCGGGAATTTATAGCGAGATTCTTCATAGTTCCTACATGGATGTCCAATCCGTTGTCAATGCCGTAAAGAACCGTATATACGGAGGAGCTGCCATCGAATGGTACCAGATACTCCGGGACTGGAAATTGGCATTCAGGTACGAGGATAATACCGGATTGTACGGTTTTTCAGGAGAAATTGATGTCGGTATCCACGACTACAATGCTTCAGAGATTGTAAAGGATCTACTTCCGGGAGAAAGCATATACCGCCTCATCCCGATTTCACCCTACAGTCCAACCTCGCCGCCGGCAGAAATCCATTACCTGGGTATCGACATCGGAAAAAACTCATCGGATGACGGTGCCAGAGACGAAATCGGATCAGATTATGACGGTAATCTCCTGCTCGTATGGAACGGCTCCGACAATCGAACCGATACTGAAATTTCCGCCCCCATACCTGAGGCAACCTTTATTTCAACTCCTGATGTCAATGCGTCATACTTATCAGGGTACAGCCCTCCCACGCGATACCCCGTCGGTGTCACCTTCGACGACCCGACCAGCGGCCGTATGCGGCGTGATGACAAATAAACGGTTTCTGCTTCTGCCGGTTCTGTGCTTCCTGACGTCAATACTCCCGGCTCACGGCAACGGGGACGACGAATCCCCGGAACCCCGGATAATTACCGGTATCATCCGCCTGGTGGGCAATGAACCCTTTACCGAGTTGGTAATTACAGATGCCGCAGGACAGGATTACCTCATTCCGAAAAAATCGGCTTTCGATTTCCATTCTCTCGTACAGCAGACAATCACCATCCGCTCCCGGGTCGGTCATGATGAGATTCGAACGGCCGACGGGAAATACATCGGTGAACGACTGACTCTGATCAATCCTGAAATTGTCCGGAATTGACATGGATTCCGGTAGCCGGAATTCTCTCAGGTTACAGAATTCAGCT
>DAOVYP010000160.1 GCA_030635565.1 Spirochaeta sp.
GGGACGTTCAAACGACGGTTCCAGACCTGAAGGATCCGGACGATCCGGCGGTTTCAGCCGTGGTCCCGGCGGACCCGGACGCCCTGGTGGATACAATCGCAGTCCCGGCAGTACCGGACGATCCGGCGGTTACAACCGCGGTCCCGGTGGACCCGGACGTTCCGGTGGATACAACCGCGGTCCCGGCGTGGCACCCCGTCCAGGCGGCAGTCGAGCCGGTGGCAGTCGAGCCGGTGGCGGGCGAGCCGGTGGCGGGCGAGCCGGTGGCCGCTCCGGCGGTTACAGCGGCCCTTCCGGTCCTCCTCCCGCAAACAGGAGTAAAAAATTCTATAAAGCCAAGAAAACTTACGAGAAGCACAAGGAAGAGCAGGAAAAGCTCTATCAATACTCTCGCAAGAAGCAGGTGATCCAGGCCAATCCCGTTCCTAAAGAAATCGATATCATGGAAGTGATAACTGTTTCTGAACTGGCCCGGAAGATGAATCTCAAAGCGTCGGATCTTATTTCCAAACTGATGGGTATGGGCATGATGGTGACCATCAATCAGCAGATTGATGCGGAAACGGCCACCATTCTGGCAGATGATTTTGATTGTAAAGTGAATATTGTCAGTCTTTATGACGAAACAATCATTGAATCCGAGTCCGATGAGGACGATGATCTGGCCCAGCGGCCTCCTATCGTAACAGTAATGGGTCATGTTGATCATGGCAAAACAAAACTACTGGACGCCATTCGTAACGCCGATGTTGTTGCCGGCGAGCATGGGGGTATAACTCAGCACATCGGTGCGTATATGGTGCATACCCCGAAAGGTAATATCACTTTCCTGGATACGCCGGGTCACTCTGCATTCACCATGATGCGGGCTCGTGGGGCCCAGGTGACCGACCTCGTTGTTCTTGTGGTTGCGGCCAATGACGGTGTAATGCCCCAGACCATTGAAGCGATTCAGCATGCCAAAGCTGCAAAATCTCCGATCATTGTTGTCATAAACAAGATGGATCTTCCCGAGGCGAATCCTGATCGGGTGAAGCAGCAGCTTTCAGAGTACGAACTGATGCCGGAAGACTGGGGTGGATCAACACAATTTGTTGAGATTTCCGCACTTAAGGGTGAAGGAATTGATAGTCTCATTGATATTCTGATTCTTGAATCTGAAATGCTTGAGCTGAAAGCAAATTGGAAAAGACGTGCTGAAGGTAAGGTTATCGAATCCAAAGTTGACCAGGGCCGGGGTATCGTTTCTACCGTTCTGATTGAAAAAGGTACTTTGAAAATTGGCGACGCATTTGTTGCCGGTATCTTTCACGGGAAGGTACGGGCGATGTTTGATGACAAAGGTGAAATAGTTAAAGAAGCCACTCCGTCCATGCCTGTTGAGATTCTCGGATTTTCCGGTGTACCGGATGCCGGCGATCCTTTCCAGGTAACCGAAAACGAGCGTGAGGCCAGGCAGTACGGCAGTAAACGTCAGGATCTCAAGAAAATGGAGACGGCTCGGAACGTCAAGAAAATCACCCTGGATAATCTCTATGATTCAATACAGGATGGTGATGTTCAGGAGTTGAAAGTCATCATCAAGGGTGATGTACATGGATCTGTCGAAGCGCTGCAGACAACACTGGAGAAATTAAGTACAAAAGATATACGTCTTATATGTATTCGAGCGGCTGCCGGTGCCATCATTGAGGATGATGTCAATCTCGCCGCAGCTTCTGAAGCCATCATAATCGGCTTTCATGTCAGACCCACTGCTAAAGCTCAGACGATTGCCAACCGTGAGAAAGTTGAAATCAGAAAGTACAATGTCATTTACGACGCCGTTGAGGATATCAAGGCAGCGATGGAAGGTATGCTGGCTCCGGATTTCGAAGAGCAGACCGTCGGACAAGTGGAAGTTCGGGAAACCTTCAAGGTACCCAAGATCGGTACTATCGCCGGGTGTATGGTTACTTCAGGTATGATAACACGCAAGAGCCAGGTGCATCTGATTCGTGAGGGTGTTGTTATCAATACCGGCGGACTCGTTTCACTCAAACGCTTCAAGGAAGACGCCAGAGAAGTCAAGGAAGGATACGAATGTGGTATCGGACTTGAAAATTTCACTGACGTACAGGTTGGTGATATCCTGGAAGTATTCGAAATGAGAGAAATTGCCAAGAAGCTGGGAGATCCGAAGAGCGATGAATGAAATCCGCCTGAAGAGGGTGGAAAGCCTGATTCGGGAAAAAGTGAGTTCTCTGATAATGCTGGGAGAGGTAAAAGACCCAAGAGTCGATACCTCAGTTACCCTCACCCGGGTCAGGTCGGCAAAAGATCTGGCTTCAGCCCGAATCTGGGTGAGTTCCTTCGGCGGTGAAGAAGCAACCCGCAGGGCCGTCAAGGGACTGAACAATGCCGCCGGATTCATACAGTTGAGGATCGGTAGGGAGATTCACATGAGAAACACCCCGAAACTGTACTTTACGGCGGATAATTCAATCCGTGAAGGATTGGCCGTCAATCGACTCATCGATGAGGCAGTTTCTTCGGAAAGCGGGGACAGATAATCCTGCCCCCTCCGGTTTCGTGCCTTTTTCTGCTTGATAAGCCGGCTGGTATTTCAAGCTTTGCGGCTCTTGGAGCACTTAAAAGGTCACTGGGTACCGGAAAAGTCGGGCATGCCGGAACTCTGGATCCTTTTGCCACCGGATTGCTTCTTGCCCTATCGGGGAAGCTCACAAAAGCCGCCTACCTCCTCTCGGATATGGACAAAGAATACGAAGCAGTATTCCGTTTCGGTAAGGAAACCGACACATTGGATACTGAGGGTGAAATTATTGCTGAGTCACCGGTCCCGGAATATAGCGGCATTTTAAAAGCCGCCGAGTCCTTTTCGGGTACGTTGAAGCAAATTCCGCCGGCATTCTCAGCCGTTAAAATCAACGGGAAGAGAGCCTATACCCAGGCCCGTAAAGGTCTGGAAGTGGAGTTGCCGGTAAGAGATGTTCATATCAATCGCTTTGAGACGATCAGCTGGGAATCTCCGGATCTGAAAGTGAGAATACAATGCTCCAAGGGAACATATATCAGATCTATCGCAAGAGACCTCGGGATAGCAGCTGGAAGCCGGGCTTTCTGTCTTTCCCTTAGACGCACTGCAATCGGTCCATTCGCTGTGGAAAATGCCGGTAAACCGGATGAGATTGAAACAGCGGACGGATTAAGTCCCGCAGAATTCGCAACAATCGTCGGCATACCGGTAATTGAACTTTCCCATGAAATTGCCGACAGGCTGAGAGTTGGATTTCCCCCCGAAAAACTGGGCAACAGTTTGATACTGAATGATATTCTGACTCTCTGTACCGACGATGTCGGTACACCGGCGGCATTATTGGAAAAAGGGGAAAACGGAACAACCTACAAAATCGTCTTTAATTAGCAGCTATCCTGCTTGTCTATCATGATTTACAACGACGCCGACTCGCTTGACTAATCAACTGTTCCATGTCAGTTTGACTCGTTGAAAATAGTTTTTAACCAGGGCCCCGGGTTTCTGATTTTCCGGGAGGCTATTGCGGCATTTAATGCTCGGCTTCCCTCTGAATCGGTACAACACCCCCGGAAGGCAAAATATCGACCCGGACCGATGTAATCGACCGGCAGGCGGTTATCACTACCGCAACATTTTTTCTCAATAGAGAGGAACGCATCATGTCTCTCAACAAGGACGACAAGGCCACTATCGTGGCTGAATTCGGCAAGGACGGCAAAGACTCCGGCTCATCGGAAGTTCAGATTGCCCTTCTTACCAAGCGCATCGAAGATCTCAAGGCACACTTCGATGATCACAAGAAAGACCACGCCTCACGGCGCGGACTGTTGAAGATGGTCGGCCAACGTCGACGGCTTCTCCGCTATCTCAAGCGGACTAACCTGGAAGGTTACCGGGCACTCATCGCGAAGCTCGGCCTCCGGAAATAAAACAAGGAAAATACATGCATACGGCAAAAATCAGGATCGGTGATGAAGATCTGATCCTCGAAACCGGAAAGATCGCCAAGCAGGCTAACGGCTCTGTTCTCGCCCGTTACGGTGGAAGCGCTGTGCTGGCGACAGTCTGTTGCAGCTCTGAAACTACCGAGGGCCTGGATTATATTCCCTTGATGGTGGATTACAACGAGCGTTATTATTCCGCCGGCAAGATTCCCGGCGGGTTCATCAAAAGGGAAATGCGGCCCAAAGATAAGGAAATTCTTGTCTCACGTCTTATCGACCGTCCCATGAGACCTCTTTTCGATAAAAGATTCGGTCGGGATATCCAGGTTATACCCATGACGGTATCCACAGATCAGATTCATACCCCTGATGTCATCGGAATGATGGCCGCCTTCGCAGCGGTAATGATTTCCGATATCCCTTTCGACGGCCCCGTGGCTGCCATAAGAATCGGTTCGGTTGATGGCGAACTCGTCGTTAATCCCACATTCCAGCAGCTTGAGAAAGCTGAGTTGGATGTTATCGTTGCCGGCAACAACGCGGGCATCGTGATGGTGGAAGGAGGAGCTGATCAGGTTTCAGAAGAACGCATGCTCGAAGCCCTGGGTCTTGCAGAGACTATATTGAAAGATCTCTGCAAGTTCATCGAGGATTTCGCAGCCGCAGCCGGCAAGGAAAAACTGCCTCTGCCTGAGGAATTCGCTCCTCTGGGCTTTGAGGAAGAAGTAAAGACAGCGGCAGACCCCCTATACCGGGACGTCATATTTCTTTCTGACAAATTCGCCCGTTCCGGTGGTGCAAGGGAAGTTAAGGCCAAGCTCATCGAGCAGTTCTCCGACAGGATTGAAGCCTACGGCGAGAACGGTATGACTGTGTTTAAATCCCTTCTCGGAGAGATTCATTCCGGAATAATGCGCAAGTCCATCGTCAACGATGGCAAAAGATGTGACAATCGTTCGCCTGTTGATATTCGCCCCATAACGACGGAAATCGATCTGTTGCCCCGGGCCCACGGATCCTCGCTGTTTACTCGTGGCGAAACCCAATCCATCGGCGTCGTCACTCTGGGAAGCACCTACGATGAACAGATTTTCGACGACATTGACGGTGATCGTCGTTCCAACTTCATGCTGCATTACAATTTCCCACCCTATTCCGTAGGGGAGACCGGGAGAACGGGAACCGGCCGCCGGGAAATCGGACATGGTCACCTGGCCCAACGAGCCATCAAACCCATACTCCCAGAGAAAGATAAATTCCCCTATACCATCCGTATCGTTTCGGAGATTACGGAATCCAACGGTTCTTCATCGATGGCTACGGTCTGCAGCGGTACCATGAGCTTACTGGCCGCAGGAGTGCCTATTAAGGCTTCTGTTGCCGGAATTGCCATGGGCCTCATACAGGAAGACGGAAAGAATGTTGTTCTTTCCGATATTCTCGGTGAGGAAGACCATATGGGCGACATGGATTTCAAGGTGACCGGAAGCGAGAAGGGCATCACCGCCTTCCAGATGGACATCAAGATTTCCGGAATCAGCATTGAAATCATGAAGACCGCTCTTGAGCAGGCCCGAGTGGGCCGGATCCACATCCTTGGTGAGATGGCAAAAACCATCAGTCAGCCTTCGGAAGCCATCAGCGAGTTCGCACCCGCCGTGGTTACCTATAAAGTGGATGTGGACAAGATCGGAGCCATCATTGGTCCCGGAGGTCAGAATATTCGTAATATCAGCGAAACTTCCGGTACCAAAGTGAACATTGATGATGATGGTATCATTACAATCTTTTCCAAGGATGGAAAAGACGGTGCAGATATTGCACTGAATATGGTGAAAGCCTTTGTCGAGGAACCTGAAGTCGGCACCATTTATA
>DAOVYP010000531.1 GCA_030635565.1 Spirochaeta sp.
GCCAGCCCTGAACGAATTTTGTCGCCGATGCCACCGGCGGCACCTTCGCCGGATCCGAATACGATTTCACTCACAGCCGAGTAGAGGGAGTAGCCCTTTTCTCTGGCAAGGGTGACGATTACCTCAAGGGTCGTCTTGCCGACGCCGCGGCGGGGGGTGTTGATAATCCGAAGGAGATTCACGTCATCATCGGGATTATCAATTACCCTGAGGTACCCGATCATGTCCTTGATTTCCTGCCGCTGGAAGAAGCTGGTTCCCCCGCTCATGGAATAGGGCAGGTTGTTGGCCAGAAGGGCGTCTTCGATGCTCCTGGTTAGGGAGTTTGTACGCACCAGGATGCCCATCTGGTCGTAGGCCATGCCCTCGGTGGCCCGCAGAGCACCGATGGTTTCGGCGATAAATGTGGCTTCTTCCTGATCATCCTCAGGGGAGGCGAAACGGATGGTCATCTCATCATGACTATCATGGGTCCAGAGTTCTTTATCTTTCCGGTCTGTGTTGTTTCTGATGACGGCGTTGGCGGCTTTGAGAATGGTGCCGGTTGAACGGTAATTCCGTTCCAGTTTGATTTCCCTGTGTTCGGAAAAGTCCTTCTCGAAGTTGAGCAGGTTGGTAAAGTCCGCACCCCGCCATGAGTAGATGGACTGATCATCGTCCCCGACACAGCAGAGATTCCGGTGCTCCAGGGCTAAAAGCCGCACCATTTGGTACTGGATTCGGGAGGTATCCTGGAATTCGTCCACCATGATGTATCGGAAACGCCGTCGGTATTCATCAAGTATATCCGATCGGCTTTCAAACAGCTCCAGTGGTTTGATGATGAGATCGTCAAAATCCACCGCATTATGAAGCATCATCAGTTCATGATATTCATCATAGAGCGTTTTATGTATGGAAGTGATCTCGTCCCATTCGATTCTATGGGTTTTGATGTCACTGAAGAGGGATGCCAGGGTGTTGAGTTCCGACGGTTCGTGTTTCAGTTTCAGCTCGCGGGAGGATTCCCTCAGGCATGAGAGCTTGTCCGATGAATCGTAGATGGTGAAGTTCGGACGGTAGCCGATTTCCGCCGACTTTTCACGTATCACAAGAACGCCGAAAGCATGAAATGTTGATACGGTCAGGTTGGAGAGTTTAAGACCGGTAAGAGCTTTCACGCGCCCTTCCATCTCCCTGGCGGCTTTGTTGGTAAAGGTGAGTGCCAGGATGGCGGCCTGAGGTATGCCCCGATCCAGCATCTCCACGATTCGTGCAGTGACGACACCGGTCTTGCCGCTCCCGGCACCGGCGACGATGAGAAGCGGCCCGTCGACAGTCTCGACAGCTTTGCGCTGCTGTGGATTCAATCCTGTTTTGACGGATTCCAGATCCTTATTATTTTCTTTTTTTCTCATGAGTGATCAGACGTGCTTGATGAATAGGTCTAATGCTTCGATTCCCAGGAGTACAATGGCAGATACGATGAGCCCGGATACTGCAACACCCGCCAGAACCGCCAGCATTGTGCGGCGCCGGCTCAAACCCAGTACCCAGGCTCCCAGGGTACCGGTCCATGCGCCGGTAATCGGCAGGGGAATACCGACGAATACCGCCACTCCCCAGAAACCGTATCGTTCAACTTTGACGGTGAGCTTATGGCGGGCCCTTTCGACAAGTTTATCGAAAATCCCCGCGTAAAAACCCCACCTGTAGAGTAATTTATGAAAAGTATCGAGGAACACATACGCTATGGGAGCTACCAGAGCGTTAAGGAGGACACAATACGGATAGGCGGCAACCCAGGGGATACCCCTGGCAAGGGCGTATGGAAGACCACCGCGGAGTTCGGCGATGGGAAGCAGTGTGAGGACAGATGTCCAGATCCAGTCTTTCATGTGGACCCAGAATGCAGGGAAGCCGCGGGCGGGGTCAAGTGCTCAGGTTCAGGGGAGGGGGAACCGGTAGCGGGCCAAATCTCTGAGAAGCCGGGACATCAGAAGGAAGGCGCCTGAATCCAGGGTGTCCGCCTTGTCCTCAGGCCCGTGATTGCTCCGCCAGGAAGGCGGTA